>DFBW01000129.1:962-10892 GCA_002366775.1 Roseovarius sp. UBA3070
AATTACCGCGAAGGTATGTTGTGGCCCTTGTTGCAGGGGCGGCAACTGTTTGAGCATTTCACCCATGATGCCTCACTTATCCCGATGGAAACCCTGCCAATCTGGCAGCGCCAGTTCCGCCGATTGGGGGAAAAGATGGGCAATTCGGATTGGTATAAAACCGGGTTGGGGCAGGATGAAATTGCAAACATACGCAAGCGTATTGAAATGGAAGGTGCCCTGTCCACACATGCGTTTGAAACCAAAACCAAGAGCCGCGAAATGTGGGCACGCCCGCCACACAAAAAGGCACTGGATCAGATGTGGTACGCAGGCGAGTTGGCCACCTGCTATCGGGAATCCTTCATTAAGTACTATAATCTGGGTGAGAGGGTTTTTCCGGCACACCTCAGGCAGGGGCCAAATGACAGGGATCAGATAGATATGCTTTGTGATCAGGCGCTTGATAAGATCACATTTGGCACCAATGGTGAGGTACAGCGCTATTGGGAGGCGATGTCAGCGCGCACTGCAAAGGGGTGGCAAGAGCGTAGAAACCCGGTGCCCGTGAGCGTGCAAACCGCAGATGGCGGACGCTATGACGCCTGGGGTGCCCCTGACATAGAACAGCGATTAAGCGATGCGCCCAATCCAACCATACGGCTGCGTATCTTAAATCCATTCGATCCCGCCATACGGGACCGTACGCGCCTGCAAAAGCTGTTTGGGTTTGAGTATCGAAATGAGATGTTCGTGCCTCAGGCCAAGCGTCGTTGGGGATATTATGTGTACCCGTTATTGGAAGGCGACCGGTTTGTCGGGCGCTGCGAAATCAAAGCGGATCGGGCGGCAGGCTGGCTGCGCGTGACAGGCTTCTGGCCGGAGCCTAAGGTGAAATGGAGCGCGAGTCGGCTGGAGAAGTCCGAAGCCGAACTGGCCCGTTTTGCCCGGCTTGCCGGAATCAGAGATGTGGGCTGGATCGTGCCGCGCCCAGTTTGAGAAGGACAAAAGATGCGTTTGAATGGCAAAACAGCAATCGTCACCGGTGCCGCCAGTGGATTTGGCGCGGGCATCGCGCGAAAATTCGTGGCCGAGGGCGCACAGGTGATGATTGCCGATCTCAATCTGGAGGGCGCACAGGCGTTGGCCAAAGAACTGGGCGCACATGCCTGTAAGGTTGATGTTGCGGATAGCGACAGTGTGCACCACATGTATGACGCGGCGATGGCCGCGTTTGGCCTGCCTGATATTCTGGTGAACAATGCCGGCATCACGCATCTGCCGCAGGCGATGGACAATGTCACCGAGGACGAGTTTGACCGGGTTTTTGCGGTGAACTGCAAATCTGTTTACCTGACGGCACATGCTTTTGTACCGGGAATGAAAACCCGAGGATCAGGGGTGATCCTTAACGTGGCCTCCACGGCCGGAGTCAGCCCGCGCCCAAAGCTGAACTGGTACAACGCCTCAAAGGGGTGGGTGATTACGGCGACCAAAACCATGGCCGTTGAACTGGCCCCCGAGGGCATCAGGGTGAATGCGCTGAACCCTGTAGCGGGTGAAACACCATTGCTGGCCAGTTTCATGGGGGAAGACACGCCCGATATGCGGGCAAAGTTTTTGAGCACCATTCCGCTGGGTAGGTTCTCAACCCCTGAGGACATGGGGAACGCCGCGGCATTTCTTTGCAGCGACGAGGCCAGTATGATCACCGGTGTCTGTATGGAAGTGGATGGCGGACGCTGCATCTAGGGCCTGTTCAACAGCGCCCCAAGACGGTAATCCGGAGCCAACAAAGTTAGTAAGGGGCTGAACCTTTGAAAAAAGCACTTATCACCGGGGTTACCGGGCAGGATGGCGCCTATCTGTCAGAGTTCTTGTTGGACAAGGGCTATGAGGTGCATGGCATCAAGCGGCGCACATCGCTGTTCAACACAGCACGGATTGATCATCTGTTTGAAGGTGAGCCGGGTCAGACAGGCCGGTTTCAGCTGCATCATGGGGATATGACGGATAGTTCATCGCTGACTCATATCCTTCAGAAAACCCGACCAGATGAGGTGTATAACCTCGCCGCGCAATCTCATGTGGCTGTCAGCTTTGAAGAGCCTGAGTACACGGCCAATTCTGACGCCATGGGCGCGTTGCGTTTGCTTGAGGCAATCCGGTTTCTGGGGATGGGTGAGACCACCCGGTTTTATCAAGCCTCAACATCGGAACTTTATGGTCTGGTGCAGGAAACGCCGCAACGCGAGTCCACGCCGTTTTACCCGCGCAGCCCTTACGCGGTGGCCAAGCTCTATGCCTATTGGATCACGGTGAATTACCGCGAAGCCTATGAGATGTATGCCTGCAACGGCATTCTGTTCAATCACGAAAGCCCGCTTCGCGGTGAGACCTTTGTGACCCGCAAGATCACCCGTGCCCTGGCGCGGATCAAGTTGGGGATGCAGGATGAATTGCGCCTGGGCAATATGGATTCCCTGCGTGACTGGGGCCATGCGCGCGACTATGTGCAAATGATGTGGCTCATGCTGCAACAAGACACCCCCGAGGATTATGTGATTGCCACCGGGCAGCAATACTCGGTGCGTGAATTTGTAAATCGGGCCGCCGAGAAGCTGGGGATGACCCTGCGTTTTGAAGGGAGCGGCGTTGATGAAGTGGCCCGTGACGACGCGGGCGTCGTGCGGGTGCGCGTTGACCCGCAATATTTCCGACCCGCTGAGGTTGAGACCTTGTTGGGCGATGCCTCCAAAGCGCGCCAGCAATTGGGCTGGGAACCCGAAACCAGCTTTGAGGCTTTGGTCGATGAAATGGTCACATCGGATCTGGCCGAAGCCGAGGCGCAAAAGCGGGCACAGGAGCACGCATGAAGATCTTCCTGACCGGTGGACGTGGCATGGTTGGGCGTGCCGTGCGCAATGACCCTGCGGCATCTGATCACCAAATCATTGCCCCCACATCTGCCGAATTGGACCTGACGGACCGTGCTGCCGTGATAGCAGCGGTTGCGGCTGAAAAGCCCGATCTGGTCATTCACACCGCCGGGCGTGTCGGCGGCATTCAGGCAAATATGGCCAACAAGGCCGGGTTTCTGACCGATAACATGGATATGGGTGTCAACATTGTGCTGGCGGCACAGGCGGCAGGTGTGGCGCAGCTTCTGAACCTCGGGTCGTCCTGCATGTATCCGCGCGATGCGCCAAACCCGTTGCAGGAAAGCAGCCTGGGCAAGGGCGAACTAGAGCCGACAAATGAAGGTTACGGGTTGGCCAAACTGGCGGTGGCGCGGCTTTGTGCCTTTGTGTCCGAGGAAAATGCACAGCTAAGCTACAAGACGTTGATGCCCTGCAATCTCTATGGGCTGCACGATAAATTTGACCCAAAAGTATCACATCTGGTGCCCGCGATCATCCGCAAGCTGCACGAGGCCAAAGAGGCCGGTGCCGCATCAGTTGAGATCTGGGGCGATGGCACAGCGCGGCGCGAATTTATGTTTGCCGGTGATCTGGCAGATGGCATATGGGCCGCAGTGCAGCGGTTTGAGGACCTGCCGGGGTTCATGAACATTGGCTTGGGTTATGATTACACGATCAACGAGTTTTACAGCGAAGCGGCTAAGGTGATCGGCTGGCAAGGCGCATTCACCCATGACCTGAGCAGACCCACCGGCATGAAGCAGAAATTGCTGGCCGTGGATGCGCAAGAGGCATTTGGCTGGCACCCCAAAACCACGTTGGCGCAGGGCATTGCCCGCACCTATGCCCATTTCAAGGAGCATCACGCATGAGCGAGATCCAGTTTCCTCTGGCAACGACAAGCTGGGACGAGGCCGAATATGCGGCGATTGACCGGGTGGTGAAATCGGGCATGTTCTCGATGGGTGCTGAGGTGCGCAAATTCGAAGAGCAATTCGCAGCAGCCATGGGCAGCGCACACGCGGTGATGGTCAACTCCGGATCGTCGGCGAACCTGCTGATGATCGCGGCGCTGCGGTATCACTCCAAACATGGCTTGCCCGAGGGATCAGAGGTGATCGTGCCAGCCGTCAGCTGGTCCACCACCTATTACCCGCTGCACCAATATGGTTTGGTGATGAAATTCGTCGATATTGATCCCGACACGCTGAACTATGACCTGGAGGCACTGGAAGCCGCGATCGGCCCGCAAACCCGCGCGATCATGGTGGTAAACCTGCTGGGCAATCCGAATGATTTTGACCGGATAACAGCCATCATCAACGGGCGCGACATCATTGTTTTTGAGGACAATTGCGAATCTCTGGGGGCCACCTATCAGGGCCGTCAGGCGGGCACCTTTGGGATTGCGGGCACATATAGTTCGTTCTTTTCGCACCATATTGCCACCATGGAAGGTGGATTGGTGGTGACCGATGACGAAGAGCTTTACCACATCATGTTGTCAGTGCGCAGCCACGGCTGGACCCGGCATTTGCCGCGTGAAAACCATGTGACGGGCACCAAAAGCGATGATCCGTTTGAGGAAAGTTTCAAGTTTGTGCTGCCCGGCTATAACCTGCGCCCGTTGGAAATGAGCGGCGCGATTGGTCAGGAACAGATCGCCAAACTGCCCATGATTGTGCGCGAACGCCGCGCCAATGCTCAGCGGTTTCGCGCATTGATGCAGGCCTATCCTCAAATCCGCATCCAACAAGAGATCGGCGAAAGCAGCTGGTTTGGTTTTTCCATGGTCGTGCGCCCTGACGCCGGGTTTGACCGCGCCAAGCTGATAGCGGGCCTTGGCCGTCACGGCGTGGAATGCCGCCCCATCGTGGCCGGTAATTTTGCCAAGAACGAGGTGGTGACCAAACATATGGCCCACACCATCCACGACGAGCTGCGCAATGCCGATGATATTGATCGTAATGGGCTGTTCATCGGCAACCACCACTATCCGCTTGATGCCCAATGGGACGCGTTGCGCGCGGCCTTGGACGACGTAAAAGGTTAATGCCTCCGGCGGGGATATTTAGCGCAAGAAGATGGGGCAAAGGCCAGCCCTCAGGCCACCCCGGCGCGCAGGATGTCGTGGATGTGCACCAGACCCTGAAGGGTGCCGTCAGCATCGACAGCAAAGAGCGCGCTGATTTGTGAGGTGTTCATCACGCCCAACGCCTCGGACAAAAGCGCCTGAGGCGTGATCGTGCGTGGATCGAGAGTAGCGACCTGTGACGCGGTGCGGCTCATCAGATCGGCCATGTTACGACGCAGATCGCCATCTGTGATCACGCCGATAAGTTTGCCATTTTCGATCATCGCAGCCACGCCAAACCCCTTGGCAGTCATCTCCAGCAGAGCCTCGCTCATCGGGGTTTGGGCATGTACCACCGGCAGGTCATCCCCTTTGTGCATCACGGCAGAAACCGTCAGCAGTTGCGCGCCAAGTGTGCCGCCGGGGTGAAAGGCCAGAAAGTTGTCCTTTTCAAACCCACGCAGGCGCATCAGCGCCACCGCAAGGGCATCGCCCAAAGCGGCAGTGCAAGTGGTTGATGTGGTGGGCGCCATGCCAATACCGCACGCCTCGGGCGCGTTGGGCAGGGGCAAAACATGATCCGCCTGCCTGCCCAGCGTGCCATCGGGGTTTTTGGTGATGGCCACCAAAGGAATGGCAAAACGTTTGGCATGAGCAATAATGTCGGCCAGCTCACGGGTTTCACCGGAATTGGAAATCAGGATCAGCGCATCTGCACCGGTGATCATACCCAGATCGCCGTGGCTGGCCTCGCCCGGGTGCACATATTGCGCGGGCGTGCCGGTGCTGGCCATCGTGGCGGCAATTTTGGCCGCGATATGCCCGGATTTGCCCATGCCCGAAACAACAACACGCCCCTGAACCTGAAGCAGCATTTGCACGCAATCGTCAAACGCAGCGGGCAGGCCTTCGCGCAATTGTGTCAGCGCGTCGGCTTCGATGCTCAGTACATCTCGTGCGATATCAGAGGGCGTTGGGGCGGTGCTCATTTGGGGCGCTCCGGCGAGGGGTTTGGCCATAGTGATAACCTGAGTAAGACCTCAGAGGAAGTTCATATGGCTTTCGCCACGCGCCTCAGACAGTTTGATCTGCTTTTGACGTTCACGAAACCGGTTCTTATCGTCTTGCGTGCTTTCCCCGTGGCATTGATGACAAGACACGCCGTGCTCGTATTCTGCACGCTCCATATCGGCAGGCAGGATCGGGCGGCGGCAGGCATAACACAGCTCGTGCGGGCCTTCTTTTAGCGCATGACCAACCGAAACGCGGCCATCAAAAACAAAGCAATTTCCGTTCCAGGTGCTTTGTGCCTCGGGGACATTTTCAAGGTACTTCAGGATGCCACCTTTGAGGTGATAGACGTCCTCAACCCCTTGACCAAGCAGGTAATTGGTGGATTTTTCACAGCGAATACCGCCAGTGCAAAACATAGCGATGCGTTTGTTGTGGAAGCGGTGTTGGTTTTCTTCCCACCAGGCAGGGAAATCACGGAAGCTGGCGGTTTGCGGGTCAATCGCGCCTTCAAATGTGCCAATCGCCACTTCGTAATCATTGCGGGTGTCGATAACAGCCACATCAGGGGCGGTGATCAGATCGTTCCAGTCGTCGGGATCAACATAGTGACCAACGCGCGCCTTTGGGTCCACGTCAGGTTGGCCCATAGTCACGATTTCCTTCTTCAGCCGCACTTTGAGACGGCGGAAGGGTTGCGTGGCTCTTTGGCTTTCCTTGTGTTCCAGATCGCCACATCCCGGCAGAGAGCGCAGGTGATCCAGCACCAGATCAATGCCCGAGCGTGGCCCGGCGATGGTGCCGTTGATGCCCTCGTTGGCCAACAAAAGCGTGCCCGAGATACCGTTGTCCTCGCACAGCTTCAGAAGCGGCCCCTGAATGGCAGCAGGGTTTTCAAACCGGGTGAAGTGATAAAGCGCAGCGATGATAAACATGGGCGGCATTTAAGGGATTGCGCAGGCAAGAGGCAAGAGGCCCCGCACCATTGACGCCGCACAAGGGGCTGCGTACTCCTGACATTAACCAGGAGGCTTCAAATGACCCACGCCCTTATTGTGATTGATGTGCAAAATGATTTCTGCCCCGGCGGCGCTTTGGCAGTTACCGGAGGGGATGAGATTATTCCGGGGATTAATACGTTGATGGCTGGCGCCGAGGCCGTAATCCTGACGCAGGATTGGCACCCACAGGGGCATTCCTCATTTGCGTCGTCACATCCGGGTAAGGCCGCGTTTGAGATGATCGACATGCCGTATGGCCCACAAGTGCTGTGGCCAGATCACTGCCTGCAAGGCAGCGGGGGGGCTGCGTTTCATGACGCGCTGAACACCGACCGCGCCGATATGATTGTGCGCAAAGGCTATAACCCGTCGATCGACAGTTATTCCGGATTTTTTGAGAATGACCAAACCACCCCCACTGGCCTGCACGGCTATTTGCAATCCCGCGGGATCGACCGGCTGACCATGGTGGGGCTGGCCACTGATTTCTGCGTGAATTTCACCGCCGTTGATGCCGCCAAGCTGGGCTATGCAGTCACAGTTGATATGGCGCTGTGTCGCGCGATTGATATGGATGGCTCGCTCGCGATGGCGCGTGATGGCATGCAAGCCGCGGGCGTAACACTGGGGTGAACCCTTGCTGCCCCTGCGCGGCTGACATACGCTGACCAATGCACTCAGACCGGAGCCAAACCCTTGGATATCGCCACTCGCGTACATAACCATAAATGGAAGATTGACCCGATTGTGCGGTCTTTGATTGACACGGATTTCTATAAACTATTGATGTGTCAGTCTATTTTCCGCAACCATCCAGACACGCAGGTGACGTTCAGCCTGATCAACCGAACCAAATCCATCCGTCTGGCTGAGCTGGTGGATGAGGGCGAGTTGCGGGAACAGCTGGATCATATCCGATCCCTGTCACTGTCACGCGGTGAGGGCACATGGCTGCGCGGCAATACGTTTTATGGCAAGCGCCAGATGTTCACACCTGAATTCATGGAGTGGTTCGAGGAGCTGCGCCTGCCGCCCTATCATCTGGAGAAACGTGACGGGCAATACGAGCTGACATTTGAAGGCACATGGCCCGAGGTGATGCTGTGGGAAGTCCCGGCATTGGCTGTGCTGATGGAACTGCGCAGCCGTGCTGTGCTGAACCGGATGAAGAAGTTTGAACTGCAAGTGCTCTATGCCCAGGCGATGACCAAACTATGGTCGAAGGTTGAGAAATTGCGCGGCATCGACGGCCTGCGGATTGCCGATTTCGGCACAAGGCGCCGACACTCATTTCTGTGGCAGGACTGGTGCGTGCAAGCCATGGGCGAGGGCCTGGGCAAGGCGTTTATCGGCACGTCCAACTGCCTGATTGCCAAAAACCGCGAGGTCGAGGCAATTGGCACCAATGCCCATGAATTGCCCATGGTCTATGCCGCCTTGGCCAAGGACGACGCGGCATTGGCACGCGCGCCCTATGACGTGCTGTCAGACTGGCACGATGAACATGACGGCAACCTGCGCGTCATCCTGCCCGACACCTATGGCACCCAGGGGTTTTTGGACAACGCCCCCGATTGGCTGGCTGGCTGGACAGGGATGCGGATTGATTCCGGTGATCCCGCGACGGGGGCCGAAACGGCGATCAACTGGTGGAAATCGCGCGGCGAGGACCCAACGAAGAAACTGGTGATCTTCTCGGATGGGTTGGACGAGGACAAGATCATATCCCTGCACCAGCAATTCGCCGGTCGGGTGAACGCCAGCTTCGGCTGGGGGACGCTGCTGACCAATGATTTCCGTGGCCTGACAGAAGGCGATGCATTGGCGCCGTTCTCGCTGGTGTGCAAGGCCGTGGCCGCAAATGGAAAACCAACGGTAAAGCTGTCGGACAACCCCCGCAAAGCCATGGGCCCCGCATCCGAGATCGAGCGGTACAAACGGGTGTTCGGGGTTGGAAAGCAGGAAGAGCAGGAGGTTGTGGTTTAAAGCGTTTCGACTTATTGTTGAATCACGACAATATGGCGAAACGCCCATAACGATTGAACGTTTCGCGCGTTTCGATCTCAAGTTGTGTCTCACACTTAAACTCGAAACGCTTTAGCGCAGTGTTTGCGCAGTTGTTTTTCGCTTGGTTACAAAATTACCAAGCAAAGCATCTGCAAATCTACAGCTTTGTCTCAGCCTCAATCGCACGTTTTGATTTGCGCGCACGTTCCGTTGCTGATTTCAGCTGACCACAGGCCGCCATAATATCCTCACCACGTGGGCGGCGAATGGGGCTGGCATAGCCTGCGTTGTGCACAATCTCGGCAAAGGCTTCGATTCGCGCCCAGTCACTGCGCTCATAAGGGGCACCGGGCCATTCATTGAACGGGATCAGGTTGATCTTGGCCGGGATTCCTTGGATCAGACGCACCAGACGGCGGGCATCGGCGTCGCTGTCATTCACGCCCTTCAGCATCACATATTCAAATGTGATCCGCTCAGAATTGCTGACTTTGGGATACTCGCGCAGCGTATCAAGCAACGCCGCGATGTTCCATTTCTTGTTGATCGGCACCAGCTTGTCACGCACATCATCCGTTGTGGCGTGAAAGCTGACCGCCAGCAAACAGCCAATTTCTTCGGCAGTTTTGGCAATCTCGGGCACCACACCTGATGTGGACAACGTGATCCGGCGGCGCGACAACTGTATGCCCTCTGGGTCCATTGCAATCTTCATCGCGTCGCGCACATTATCAAAGTTATACAATGGTTCGCCCATGCCCATCAGAACTATGTTGCTCAGCAAACGCGGGCCATCAGTGCGCGTGCCGCGCTCGGGCCATTCATTCAGATCGTCGCGCGCCACCATCACCTGACCGATGATTTCTCCTGCTGTCAGGTTGCGCACCAGTTTCTGGGTGCCCGTGTGACAGAACGAACACGTCAGCGTACACCCGAC
>DFBW01000129.1:11020-11295 GCA_002366775.1 Roseovarius sp. UBA3070
TACACTTTTGACAGGTTTGTCATTTCGGCAAAGTCGCGCACGCCCCACTGATAGATCCACTGCCAGATCTGGCCCGCCCGCATCTTGGCCTGCTTTTGTGGCGCACCATGGGCAATCAACACTTCGCGCAGCGCATCACGGGTCAGGCCCACAAGGTTGATCGGCCCCTCCGGTATTTTCCGGGGGATCGTCATCACGTCCTGCGTGATCGGCACACTGGCCTGGGTGTTTATATTTTCATCCATCAGATGCGAGTGCATATAGGAATTGGATCA
>DFBW01000127.1:0-2079 GCA_002366775.1 Roseovarius sp. UBA3070
CAGTTTGGCCGATTTGGCTCGCGGTGAAGATTGGTCTTGTCCCAAGGTTGATGACAGTCGGGCGTTGCATATTGATGGCGGGTGGCACCCCGTGGTCGAACAGGCATTGCGCAAACAAGGTGGCGCGCCATTTATCGCCAATGATTGTGATCTTGGGCAAGGCAGCGATATCTGGCTGCTGACCGGTCCAAACATGGCTGGTAAGTCAACATTCCTGCGCCAAAACGCCTTGATCGCGCTGCTGGCACAAATCGGCAGTTACGTTCCGGCCAAGGCGGCTCATATCGGATTGGTCAGTCAGCTGTTCAGCCGTGTCGGCGCCTCGGATGATCTGGCGCGTGGGCGGTCTACTTTTATGGTAGAAATGGTTGAAACCGCAGCCATTCTGAACCAGGCAGATGATCATGCCTTTGTAATTCTTGATGAAATCGGGCGCGGAACGGCCACTTATGACGGGCTTAGCATTGCCTGGGCCACGCTGGAACACTTGCATGAGGTAAACGGGTGTCGCGCACTTTTTGCCACGCATTATCACGAAATGACCAACCTCAGCGATACACTGGACCGGGTGGAAAACGCGACAGTGACTGTCAAAGAGCACAAAGGCGATGTCATTTTTCTGCACGAGGTGCGCAAGGGTGCAGCCGATCGCAGCTATGGTGTACAAGTCGCAAAGCTGGCCGGCCTGCCGGAACAGGTGGTTAACCGCGCGCGCGTCGTGCTGGATGCCCTTGAAAAGGGCGAGCGAGAAGGCAGCGGAGCACGTGACGCATTGATCGACGATCTGCCGCTATTTGCCGCCACGCCTGCGCCCAACCCCGTGGTCACCCAAGAATCAGACGTCGAAGCGCGGCTGCAAAATGTGCTACCAGATGAGCTGACCGCGAAAGAAGCGCTAGATCTGATCTATGAGCTTAAAGGCCTGTCAAAATGAAAACCGCTATGGATTTTGGTGTACAGCGGCCCGGTCGGTGGCTGGAACTGGAAGCCTGACCGACATCAGATGTTGGAAATATTGAGATGCCATTGGATGACAGGCTTTTAGGTGTATCAGAGCCGTTTTCGGCTTTGTTAGAGACGACTTTTCCCTGTGATCGTGCCAATGGTGAAGTAGGTGCCTTTGGCATCATTAGATCACCAGCTGCCGCTAGCCCCACCGCCCGAAGATGACCCACCGCCAAAGGAGGATCCTCCTCCAGATGAGGACGAGGATTTGCTGACCTTCGGTATCACTTTTTCAACCGAATACTGCTCAGAGCAGTTGTGGCAATCATAATCAATTCGTTTTAAACCAGTGGAACTTGTTGTTGCTCTGGAGAGGACGGTCGTTGTGCCTTCTAGGGTTTTAAACCCGCAAGAGCGGCAAGCGCTGTAAGGTGTAAACCATGCTTTGTAGGCCTCAATTGTAAGGTGTTCGCATTTGGGGCACAGCCAGACATCATAGTCGACGCTTTTTAGATCTTCCTCGATGCGTTCGCCGTCTTTTAGATGCTGATCATCCCAATGCTCTGCTAAAAGCTGCATCTTCGTGCCATCAATGGGACAGCGGCGCTTTTTGTAGCGCAGCCGACGCCGGTAGAGCCATGTAGCAAACCCAAGTATACCAGCAACAATAGGCCATATCGCCCATTTGAAGGCTGTCAGCGCACGAGACAGAAAACCACGTATCTTTTGGCTGGTACTGCCGTCAATTTCACCGGGATATTCACCAACCAGCTCATAGATTACAGCGTCTACACCACTTGCAATGCCCTGAGCGTAGTCATCATTCTTGAATTCTGGAGTGATTGTCTTGTCAATGATGCGCTTCATTGGCGAATTGAGATCAGTCCCATAACCCGAACCTACCTCAATCCGCATCTTGCGGTCATAGCGTGAGACAAGCATCATAACGCCGTCATTTTTTAAGGCGTCACCAATACCCCAATAGTTAAAAAGCCCAGTGGCGAAGGGTTCTATCGCGCCGAAATGGCCATAGTCAGACATCAGGTTGATGGTGACGACTGTGAATTCTATCCCACGTTTTTTACGCAGTTCCTTAAGGTCTGCACGAATGGCCTGTTCCTGAGTGCTGTTCAG
>DFBW01000127.1:2113-13651 GCA_002366775.1 Roseovarius sp. UBA3070
GGAAAGGAGAAGAACAATAAGAAATGTATAAATGCGGGTCATGGAATCACTTTAGATGAAAAAGGGGGCCAAATGCCCCCTGATGTTATCCTGTATGCGATGAAACCCCAACTTGGGCTGGCCGCAATATGCGATCATGGATCATGAAACCCTGAGCAGAAACCTGAATGATATCCCCAGCTTTGGTGCCGGGCAGGGGGGCTTCGAACATGGCTTCATGGAGCTGCGGATCAAAACGATCACCAACCTCGGGGGCAATTACGGTGATGCCGTGTTGAGCAAAAACATTGCGCAACTCACGCATTGTCAGCTCAATCCCTTCGATCAGGGCTTTGGAAACCTTGCGCTGCTCGTCCGTAGCAGTATCCAACGCCCGTTTCATGTTGTCATATACCGGCAATATATCACGCGCCAGTTTGGAGCCGCCGTACTGTTGCGCCTCACGGCGATCTTTGTCCGAGCGCTTGCGCGCATTTTCGGCCTCAGCCAATGCACGCATAAACTTGTCTTGCAACGCGTCACGCTCGGCGCGCAAGGAATCAACTTCGGCGTCTTCATCCGAAATCTCGCTCATGTCTTGTTCAAACTCGTCTTCCATGGCCCGCTCAATATCGTCCAGGAAATCATCGTCTTTGGGCTCTGCCATTTTTCACCTCTAACTTCGGTCAGCGATCAGTTTGCCAACCAATTGAGCCGTGTAATCCACAATCGGCACAATCCGTCCGTAGTTCAGACGCGTCGGGCCAATCACCCCCACAGCGCCAATGATCTTTCGATCAGCGTTCATATAAGGAGACACCACCAAAGAGGAACCCGAAAGTGAAAAAAGTTTGTTCTCAGACCCAATAAAAATGCGCACACCTTCGCCTTCATCGGTCAGTTCAAGGAATTCAGCGATATCACGCTTGCGTTCAAGGTCGTCAAACAAGGTTTTGATCAGTTCCAGATCTTCTTCTTCGGCCTCGGATTGCAAAAGATTCGACCGCCCGCGCACAATCAGGCGTTCATAATTCGCCTCCCCATCATCCCAAACTGCAAGGCCGCTTTCGACAAGAGAATGCGCCAGTTGGTCGATCTCTTGTCGGCGTTGGGTGATTTGGCCCGCGATATCTGTTTGAACGTCTGACAATGTCTTGCCTTCAATCAGAGCATTCAGGAAATTTGCCGCCTCTCGCATGGAACTGGGTGTTTGGCCCGGTGGAGGCGTGAACACCCGGTTTTCAACATGGCCATCTGCCGTAACCAACACCACCAATGCCCGGTCAACGCCTAGGCTTACAAATTCGATATGTTTGATCGGGGCTTCGTGTTTGGGTGTCAGCACCAACGACGCACCATGAGTGACGCCAGACAGCGCCGAGCCAATGCGATCAAACGCGCCTGCTACATCTTCTAAGTTGTTGCCAAGCGTGGCGTCAATCATCTGCCGGTCGCTATGTTGCAAATCACCGACTTCCAGCAACCCATCCACAAACATCCGAAGACCCTGTTGTGTCGGCACGCGCCCGGCACTGATATGTGGAGATCCCAAAAGGCCCAGGTATTCCAGGTCTTGCATTACATTTCGGATCGTCGCGGCGGACACCTTTTCGCTCATATCGCGGGTCAGGGTGCGCGACCCGACAGGATCACCCGTTGCCAGGTACGATTCAACCACCCGCCGAAACACCTCGCGAGAGCGGTCGTTCATTTCTTCCAGAATTTGGCTGGCTTCGGACATGAATATAGGTTTCCTATCTGGCCCGCCATTAAAGACGCGCGCGCGAAAAGGTCAATCGGGCTTGCGAAGCTGTGTTGTGCCTCGTATCTCGGGATCAACAGAAAAAAGGATTGTCAGATGCGCCCTTCGGGAAGAGAACTAAATGAAATGCGTTCAGTTTCGATTGAAACCGGTGTGACCAAACACGCCGAAGGGTCTTGCATGATCAAAATGGGTGACACCCATGTATTGTGCACCGCCACGATCGAAGATCGGGTTCCACCTTTTATCAAAGGCTCGGGCCTTGGTTGGGTGACTGCAGAATATGGAATGTTGCCACGCTCCACCACGAGCCGGATGCGGCGTGAAGCGTCAGCGGGCAAGCAAGGTGGCCGTACTGTCGAAATTCAGCGGTTGATCGGGCGCAGTTTGCGCGCCGGTGTTGACCGCGTGGCCTTGGGTGAGCGCCAGATTACAGTTGATTGCGATGTTATTCAGGCTGACGGCGGAACACGTTGTGCATCTATCACCGGGGGTTGGGTGGCATTGCGCGTGGCCGTGAACAAACTGATGAAAATGGGCGATGTGGTCAGCGACCCTCTGGTTGATCCTGTCGCCGCGATAAGCTGCGGTATTTACGCAGGCCAGCCTGTAATGGATTTGGATTATCCCGAAGACAGCGAAGCCGGCGTTGATGGAAATTTCATCATGACCCAGTCTGGTAAACTGATTGAAGTACAGATGAGCGCCGAAGGCTCTACCTTTAGCCGCAACCAGATGAACCAATTGATGGATCTGGCTGAAAAAGGCGTAGGCGAGTTGGCCGCCATGCAACTTGCAGCCGCCAATGCGTAAGTTTGATGGCGATACCCTGCTTGTGGCCACCCATAATGCTGGCAAGCTGGAGGAGATTGGCGCGTTGCTGGCCCCCTTTGGCGTGTCAGTGGTGGGCGCCGCCGAGAAGGGATTGCCAGAACCGGATGAAACCGAAACAACCTTTGCCGGAAATGCGCGGATCAAAGCGCATGCCGCGGCAAAGGCCACGGGGCTGCCCGCACTGTCCGATGATTCCGGGATCGAAATTAATGCATTGGGCGGCGCACCTGGTGTCTATACGGCGGATTGGGCTGAAACGGGGCAAGGGCGTGATTTCGTCATGGCCATGACACGCGCCCATAATGAGCTGTTGAACATCGGTGCCTCCAAACCGTGGATCGCCCGGTTTTGTTGCACGTTGGTTTTGGCCTGGCCAGATGGCCATGACGAGGTATTTCCCGGTGCAATAGAGGGGCAAATCAGCTGGCCCATGCGCGGTGAGCAGGGTCATGGATATGATCCGATCTTTGTGCCCGATGGATATGACATCACGTTTGGTGAAATGGACCGTTGGGAAAAGAACAAAATCAGCCACCGCGCTGATGCGTTCAATAAATTGGTGAAGGGCTGCTTTGCCCTGAACACCTGATATGGAAGACTGGGAAAACGGCGGTTTTGGTCTTTATCTGCATTGGCCGTTTTGCCAGGCGAAATGCCCTTACTGCGATTTTAACTCTCATGTTTCGCGCCAGATTGATCAAACCGCTTGGCGTGATGCCTATCTGGCCGAGATTGACCGTTATGCTGCTATGGTACCCGGCCGTGTTTTGAACTCTGTGTTCTTTGGCGGCGGAACACCCAGTTTGATGAATCCCGATATCGTGGCCAGTATCATTGAACGCATTCGCAAAAGCTGGCCCGCGGCAAACGATCTTGAGATCACTCTGGAAGCAAACCCCAGCTCTGTCGAAGCAGGCCGCTTTCGCGCCTATGCAGAGGCAGGTGTGTCACGGGTTTCAATGGGCATTCAGGCACTAAATGACAATGATTTGAAGTACTTAGGCAGGATTCACACTGTCGAAGAGGCGCGCAAGGCATTTGATATCGCCCGCACTCACTTTGACAGGGTGTCCTTTGATTTGATCTATGCGCGCCAGAACCAAACCGTTGAGGATTGGCGCAGTGAACTGAGCGAAGCACTTTCGATGGCTGTTGATCACCTATCTCTTTACCAGCTGACGATTGAGCCCGGTACAGCGTTTGGTGATCGCTATGCCGTCGGAAAACTAAAGGGCCTGCCACAAGATGACAGCGCCGCTGATATGTACGAGGTCACGCAAGAAATCTGTGATGCAGCAGGATTGCCGACATATGAAGTATCTAACCATGCGCGTCCTGGCGCCGAATCCCGGCACAATCTGATCTACTGGCGTTACGGAGATTACATTGGGATCGGCCCGGGCGCACATGGGCGTGTTACAATTGATGGGCAACGGTTTGCCACCGAGGCATGGTCTATGCCTGATCGCTGGTTGTCTTCTGCGTCATCATACAATGCCGAAAAGCCAAAACAGGCTCTTTCAGGTAAAGATCAGGCGATTGAATACTTGATGATGGGCCTGAGGATACAGGGCGGAATTGACCGCAGCCGTTATGAGCGCCTGGCTGAAAGACCTCTGGAAGAAAGTAGACTTACTCACCTGCTTGATCTTGGCCTAATTGAGCAGGGGTCGGGCTACCTTTGGGCCACAGCTCGTGGTACCATGGTTCTGAATTCGCTTATTGAAGCCCTATTGCCAGACACGTAATGCAGATCCTTTTTCTTATAATCGGTTTTACCTCTTTGGGCCTCGGCATTCTGGGCATTGCATTGCCACTATTGCCCACTGTCCCATTCATCTTGTTGTCCGCATTTTGCTTTGCTCGGTCTTCAGAACGGCTTCACTCATGGCTATTGGCGCACCCAATGTTTGGCCCAATGATAGAAGATTGGCACGAACGCGGCGCAATAAGCCGGAAGGTAAAACGCCTGGCAACCCTCTCTATTCTTGCGGTATTTGGAATTTCTGTGGTCTTGGGCGCCCCATCACTCGTGCTGACAATTCAAGCTGTCGTTCTGGGTTGTGTCATGGTTTTTATCTGGAGCCGCCCTAACGGCTAACGCTCAACATGCGGCAAAGATCATCCAGTTCTTCCAATGTCGAATAGTTGATCGTAACAGCGCCGTTTTCTTGACCTGGCTTGTGATCAATTGCCACTTTCATCCCCAGATTAGCCGAAAGATCACCCTCAAGCATCTTTGTGTCTGCATCTTTATCGCTTGATGACTTGCGCGTTGGCTTGCCCTTCTCCGCAAAGATATTGGCAACACCTGATTTGGCCAGCTTTTCAGTTTCGCGGACAGATAGATCCTTCTTAATCACTTGCCGGGCAAGTGCTGCGGGATCATCCGCTGTAATCAACGCCCGTGCATGCCCCGCTGACAGCTTGCCATCACGCAGATACCCCCGAACTTCCTCGGGCAGACCCAACAAGCGCACACAATTGGCAATATGACTGCGACTTTTGCCCAACACTTCTGCCAGCTTTTCCTGGGTATGGCCAAATTTTTCCATCAGCTGACTATAACCAGCGGCTTCTTCCACTGGATTCAGATCTGCGCGCTGAATATTTTCAATAATGGCAACTTCCAAAACCTCGGTATCATCAAATTCTCTAATGATAACAGGAACTTGGTGAAGTTTTGCCATCTGAGCAGCACGCCACCTGCGCTCTCCTGCGACAATTTCATATTCACCCGAACGGCGCGGATGCGTGCGCACGATCAAGGGCTGGATGATGCCCTTTTCACGGATGGAATTTGACAGATCTGTAAGCTGATCCTTGTCAAAGGTACGACGGGGCTGATCAGGATTGGCGCTTACCTTTTCAATCGGAACCATCAGATCAGACTGTGCGAGCGTTGAATTAACCTCTGGCGTTTCGGCTACATCGGCCATAAGCGCTGACAGACCACGGCCGAGGCCTCGTTTAGGTTTCTTGTCTGCCATCACTGTTGTCCTTATTAATGTTCACGCGGCGGCGCGAGTTTGATTTTGCATCAGCTCTTTTGCCAATGCCCTATAGGCCTGCGCCCCCTTTGAGGTGGAATCGTAACTGATCACCGGCTGCGCAAATGAAGGTGCTTCACTCACCCGAACGTTTCTGGGAACGCGAGTTTGAAACACCAATTCGCCCAGATTTTCGCGCGCATCCTGCTCCACCAGAGTGGACAGGTTGTTGCGACTGTCAAACATGGTCAAAACGATTCCCTCAATCCTGAGATTGGAGTTCGCCGTTTGACGGACCTCACGGATAGTCAGCATCAATTGCGACAACCCTTCGAGGGCAAAAAACTCAGATTGCAACGGAACCAAGACCGAATGGGCGGCAACCATGGCATTTACCGTCAACAGATTCAAAGACGGCGGACAGTCAATTAAGATGTAGTCCAAAGCATAGGCGTCCATCGCTGGCTGTCGAAGGGCATCATGCAACATATAGCTTCGTTTTTCGTTTGAAATCAATTCCATATCAGCTGAGCTAAGGTCAACAGTAGCGGGTATAATTGACAGGTTTTTTGTTTGAGTTTGCTGAATTACTGAGTTCAGATCAATTTCTTCAAGCAACAGCTCGTAAGTGGTGAATTCACGATCCTCAGCGTTGATACCAAGGCCGGTAGAGGCGTTTCCCTGCGGGTCAAGATCAACAATTAGAACCTTTGCGCCCGCTTCAGCCAATGCCGCGCCCAAATTGATGGTTGTTGTCGTCTTGCCAACACCGCCTTTTTGATTGGCAACCGCAATGATCTTGGGTCCGTTTGGTCGTGTAGGATCAGACACGAGATACTCCTGTAACGCTTAGAATGACGGGGCCGACTTCGGTTAAACTTGTATCAACGCGGTAATTGAAATTCCACAGTGATTGCGCGTCAGTTAGTTCTTTTTCCCATTGAACACCCTTGGGGAAAAGTGCTGTGCCATCCGCGGCTAGGTGGCGATCCGCAAATCCCAACAAGTCAGCCAGATCGGCCAGCGCACGCGCCGTCAAGACATCAGCATTCAAAGGATCGGTTTTTTCGATCCTCTGGTTCATCACGATCGCCTTTGCGCCCGTTTCACGGATCACAGTGCGTAGGAAAGCACATTTTCGTGCGTCGCTTTCAATCAGAATCACCTCCTTAGGAGATCCAGATTCAAGAGCCATAATTGCTATCACAAGCCCGGGAAATCCTCCTCCTGACCCCAGATCGACCCATGTTTTACAGGGGTTTGGGGCCAAAGACATAAGTTGAGCCGAATCCATTATGTGCCGCGTCCAAAGCTCACTCAGGCTTGCGCGAGAGACAAGATTGATCTTTGGGTTCCACTTCTCAAGAAGGTCTGCGTAAACCCTGAGGGCTTCAAATGTTTCACGTGAAACATTCAGATCCTCGGCCGAGATCACGCTGTTTTGCTCCGCGATACCTGCCGAATACGCATTAGAATTAGCGTCAGTGCTGCAGGGGTCATTCCATCCACACGACCGGCCTGAGCCAAGTTCGACGGGCGCGCAGCCATCAACTTGCTGGTTAACTCGTTGGAAAGGCCTTCAATCGTTGAATAATCGAATTCGCTGGGAATTTCCTTTTCTTCATCCTTTCGCATCAACTCAACGTCACGCAGCTGCCTTTCAATATAGTTGTGATAAAGCGCGTCTCGTTCAAGCTGAAGACGGCTTTCATCATCAACAAGCGAGAGGTCATCATTCAGAGGCTGTATGTTGTTGAAGCTAATATTAGGGAAAGCCAGCAGCTGGAACGCAGTGCGCCGAGAGCCATCCTCTTTGACATCCAGTCCGTGCGATTTCAGCTGTTTTGGTGTATAGGTTTCTCCATCCAAAATAGCCCGGGCAGAAGACAATCGTTTGATCTTATCTTCATAAACGCACCGGCGTTTTGATCCAACGCAGCCGATATTGATCCCGATTGGCGTCAGTCGTTGATCGGCATTATCGGCGCGTAAAGACAAACGAAATTCAGCGCGTGAGGTGAACATTCGATATGGCTCAGACACGCCGCGAGTGGTTAAATCATCAATCATTACACCGATATAGCTGTCTGACCGGCTGAAGATCACGGCGTCTTTACCATGAGATAACAAAGCCGCATTCAACCCAGCAACCAGTCCCTGTGCGGCCGCTTCCTCATATCCAGTGGTGCCGTTGATCTGCCCCGCCAAATACAGCCCAGGAACATCGCGCAACGAAAGGGTTGAGGTTAATGCGCGCGGATCTACATAGTCATATTCAATTGCATATCCAGGCTGCACAATTCGTGTGTTCTCAAGGCCTTTGATGGAATGAACATAGGCTTCTTGCACATCAACGGGCAGAGACGTTGATATACCGTTGGGGTAAATCAAATCATCCGATAGGCTCTCAGGCTCCAGGAATATCTGGTGAGATGCTTTGTCAGCGAACCGAACGATCTTATCCTCGATTGAGGGACAATAGCGCGGGCCAACCCCGTCAATATGGCCACCGTACATGGCAGATTTTCCCAGGTTTTCCTGAATAATATGATGAGTTACTTCATTGGTGTGAGTGATCCCACAAGAAATCTGACGGGCTGATGTTGCCTTGGACAAAAAGGAAAACAGTGTTGGATCATCATCACCCGGTTGTTGTTCAAGTTGATCCCAGGCTATAGATTTTCCATCTAACCGCGGCGGTGTACCAGTCTTAAGACGCCCAAGTGAAAGGCCAAAACTGTCAATCCTTTCGGCCAGTTTGATGGAAGGTTTATCGCCCATACGTCCACCAGGACGCGATACATCACCGATATGGATAACGCCCCGCAAAAACGTACCAGTGGTCAGGATGACAGAGCTGGCTTCAATCTTTGACCCATCATCAAGGATAACGCCCGAGACCCGGCCGGACTTCATGATGAAATCACAGGCCTCACCCACAATGATATCCAGATTTTGCTGGCCTTCAATTTCGGCCAGCATCGTTTCGCGGTAGATTTTGCGATCCGCCTGCGCCCGCGGGCCTTGTACAGCAGGGCCTTTGCGGCGATTGAGCAAGCGAAATTGAATCCCGGCGGCATCAGCCACACGGCCCATCACGCCATCCAGCGCATCAATTTCACGCACCAAATGACCTTTGCCGAGGCCGCCAATCGCAGGGTTACAGGACATGACGCCAATGCCTTCACGGGTCAGGGTAACCAATGCAGTGGACGCGCCCATTCGTGCCGAAGCATGCGCCGCTTCGCAGCCGGCATGCCCGCCACCGATGACAACCACATCAAAATGTTTCACGTGAAACACTCCTCATTTCCCAAGGCAAAAGCTGGCAAAAATTTCGTCCAGTATATTCTCTACATCCACACGCCCTACCAGAGAATCAAGAGCACGGATAGCTGAGCGAAGTTCCTCGGCAGCTATATCTGTTGAGGTATCACCAGCCAAGACCAACGATGCAGCGGCTTCCAAATGTTCAATTGAACGCTCCATCGCCAATTTGTGGCGAAGCCGGGTTGCGATCCCTACACCAGAGGCTCGAGCACTGAGGGTATGCGTGATATGAGTCACCAGATCAGAGATACCGTGACCCGTGACACCAGATATCGAACCAGCAGAACTGCCTGAAAGATCGCCCTTAGCAATCAACACCAGATCATCATTTTCTTGTTTAATATCAATATCTTGTTCAGCTTCTACAAGTAGAATTCTCAAGTCAGCCTGTGCTGCTCGTTGTCGCGCCCGATCAATGCCAATACTCTCAACAACGTCGTCTGTATCCCTGAGGCCAGCCGTATCAAGGAAGGTAACGGGCAGTCCGCCAAGATCCATTCGCACCTCAATCACATCACGGGTTGTACCGGCGTGTTCCGATGTGATCGCTGCATCGCGCCCGGCAAGCGCATTTAACAAAGTAGACTTGCCTACATTTGGCGCCCCCACGATGGCAACCTCAAACCCGGCGCGAATACGTTCAGCCGCCTGCACGCCAATGGATTCTGCATGAAGGCCTTGTTGCACTCGATCAATAAGGCTGCTCACCTCGGGGGATACATCAACCGGGACATCTTCGTCAGCGAAATCAATCGTCGCTTCCAGCAGGGCAGCGGCACGGATCAGATCGCGGCGCCAGGACTCTGCTTTTGTTCCCAGCTCGCCCGAGAAAACACGCAGGGCTTGTTGGCGCTGCGCCTCGGTTTCTGCCTCAATCAGATCAGCTAGGCCTTCGACCTGAGCCAGATCAAGCTGGCCATTTTCCAAGGCACGACGGGTAAACTCACCCGGCTCAGCATGGCGCAATCCAGGGATTTGACCAAGGAGATCAAGCACCGCCGCAATAATTGCCGGGCTGCCGTGGCACTGAAACTCAACCACATCTTCACCGGTAAAGCTGTGATCTTTGGCAAATGTCAGAACAAGGGATTGATCAATCAGCTGACCAGCAGGATCAACCACATTGCGCAATGCGGCCTGACGCGGCGGTGGCAGACTGCCACACAGGCGCGACGCCGCTTCATAGGCCGCCGGACCAGAAAGGCGGATAACAGCGACACCGGCTTTGCCCGGCGCTGTAGAGAGCGCAAAGATCGTATCCATCGGGATCATCCCCCGGTCAGGTCGAGCTTAGGTATTCATGGAATCGAAGAAATCCGAGTTCGTCTTGGTTTGTTTCAGCTTGGAAATCAGGAACTCGATGGCATCTGTAGTGCCCATAGGGTTCAGAATTCGGCGCAGGACAAAGGTTTTTTGCAGGTCGATTTTGTCCACCAGCAATTCTTCTTTGCGAGTGCCGGATTTCAGGATGTCCATGGCAGGGAAAACGCGCTTATCCGCGACCTTGCGATCAAGCACGATTTCCGAGTTACCGGTACCTTTGAATTCTTCAAAGATCACCTCATCCATGCGCGACCCGGTTTCGATCAGAGCGGTTGCAATGATGGTCAGCGATCCACCTTCTTCGATGTTACGCGCAGCACCAAAGAAACGTTTGGGGCGTTGCAGTGCATTGGCATCCACACCACCGGTCAGAACCTTACCAGAGGACGGCACGACAGTGTTAAACGCACGACCAAGGCGCGTGATGGAATCGAGCAGGATCACCACATCGCGTTTGTGTTCAACCAGGCGTTTGGCCTTTTCAATCACCATCTCAGACACGGCAACGTGGCGCGTGGCAGGTTCGTCAAAGGTAGAGCTGATAACCTCACCTTTAACCGAGCGCTGCATGTCCGTCACCTCTTCGGGGCGCTCATCAATCAGCAGCACGATCAGGTAACACTCAGGATGGTTCTTCTCAATGCTGGCGGCAATATTTTGCAGCAAAACGGTTTTACCCGTGCGAGGCGGGGCCACAATAAGCGAGCGTTGACCCTTGCCGATAGGAGCCACCAGATCAATGATACGCGCTGAACGGTCTTTGACCGTCGGATCGGCAATTTCCATCGTTAACCGTTCATCCGGATAAAGCGGTGTCAGGTTATCAAAGGCGATCTTGTGCCGGGCTTTCTCGGGGTCTTCAAAGTTGATCTGTGTTACCAAGGTCAAAGCGAAATAGCGCTCTGTGTCCTCGGGCTGCTTCATCTCGCCATCAATGGTGTCACCAGTGCGCAATGAATGTTTGCGAATGATTTCAGGGGATACATAGATATCATCCGGGCCCGGCAGATAGTTGGCATCGGGCGAGCGCAGAAACCCAAAGCCGTCCTGCACCACTTCTAGCACGCCATCTCCAAATACGGTCCAGCCTTCCTCGGCCCGTTCTTTGAGGATCGAGAACATCATCTCGCCCTTGCGCATCGTCGAGGCGTTTTCGATCTCCAGCTCTTCGGCCATGTTCAGCAGATCTTTTGCTGTCTGCTTTTTTAAGTCAGCAAGGTTCAGACGCCCACTGGTTTCGGGAACGTCTGTTGTTTCAACTTCTGGCTGGTCGATATCGGACATGGGAATACACCTTGGCACGCGCCTTGTGAAAGGCGG
>DFBW01000113.1 GCA_002366775.1 Roseovarius sp. UBA3070
AATAAAAAGAGGTTCACGCATGGGTTAGTCTTTCTCTTGATCGTTGCGCCCGCCGCCATATCCCATCTGGTGGGAAATGGCGATGGTTTCAGCGCGCAACTGGCGTGTCGGCGTGTCCCAATCCAGCGGATCGCTAAGCGGCTGTTCGGGGATTTCGCGCTGCGTATAGATCGGATTGCGCAGAAAATTGGGGTCATTTCCAAAAGGCGCCGCAGCCGGCCCGAGGCACGCAAAGGGCGATCGCTCAGGATGCATCATTGCGGTCAAATCTTCGGGCGAAGTATCCAGCCCCATCCAGTCGCAAATCTGCGGTAGATAGGTTTTGGGATCACGCAGCACATCCTCGCCGCGCACGGACATAAATTGCCCCGGCGCAATACGAGTGGAGGCCTGCATGACCCGACGATTGGACGTGTACCAACTGGTTTCAGGATCCTTCGTGGCGTTGCGCCGTCCATGCCCACCTTCCGAGAATTTGGTGATTTTGGCGATCGAGCGGGTAGTGGCACAGGGGTGTCGATAGAGATGCAGGAAATACGCGTGCCCGCAATCGTGCAGCGCGCGGTTCAGTGCTGTGTCAGACAACACTGTGCTGGGGCTTTTGTCGATCAAGCGGCGCGGGGCCAGACGATCGCCCAGATGGTCCATCGCCTGTGTAATCGTCCAGCGGCCCCGTTCCTTTATCCAGGCGCGCGCGGCCTCAATTGTGTCATCGCTCTGCTCACCAAATTCGACCTCGGCCACGGCCCGAAAGAGGCCATCCAAAGTGCGCGGCCGCACTATCATCGCGCGATCCACATATCGGGCCAGCGTGGTTTCCACGAAGGGGTTGATTTCGGGCAAGGTGTATAGGCCCGAATGTTGCCCCAGCATGCTGGACACCAGCGAAGAAAAAGACCGCATACATGTCAGAATGATCAGCGGCGGTTGCGAGGTCATATTATACTCGTTGGAAACTGGTTAATGGCTGAGAAAGAAACGCGCGATGTAATCGGTGGCGTCAAAGCTTTGAGTAACATGCACATTGTTGTTGATCTGCCATTTGACAGGTTGTGCGCCAGGCCAGCCATGGCCCCCGCCCTGCACCAGGCACAGCTGCACCTGTTCATTGTTGCTACAGGTGTTGATTGTGCAACTGGTATCTCCGGAAATGCGCGTTGTCTGTGGCTGGCTGGAGCATTGATTTCCAGAGCTGAAAAACTGCAAGCCACGCCGCACCGGGGGCCAATTGGC
Source organism: Roseovarius sp. UBA3070 (assembly GCA_002366775.1). Classification (GTDB taxonomy): domain Bacteria; phylum Pseudomonadota; class Alphaproteobacteria; order Rhodobacterales; family Rhodobacteraceae; genus Roseovarius. Next base: position 1,234 of record DFBW01000113.1, read on the forward strand.
CTTGCCGCCGGTGAATTTGCCGATGCCGCCGTTCAGCGGTACGTTTTCATCATTCGTGCCGTGGATATGCAGCACGCTGACACCCTCAGGGTTGGGGCAGTCAGCCGACGAAAGCGTGGATGACACAGCGGCAATGGCCGTGATCCTGCCGCGCAGAACACAGGCCGAGCGATAAGCCATCATGCCACCTTTGGAAAAGCCCATGGCATAAACCCTGCTGGGATCAATCGAGTAGTTGCCAGGTACAGAACGTAGCAACGCATCAACAAAGCCGACATCGTTCACACCATTGTTTTCGGCATAACCCGAAGGCGTCATGGAGTTGGCATTCCACGATCCGCGCTTGCCACCCGGACGACCAAGCCCTTGAGGCATAACAAGAACCATCCCATAACGGTCCGCCATGTCGATCAGACCCATGCGTTGCGCAAAGCCCTGCGGCCGACCACCACCGCCATGAAAGGCAAAAACCAATGGGGCGGGTTGACCGGACTGCGCGGAACGGGGTGCATAAAGGAGATAGTTGCGTTGTGCACCGCCGACATTCACGCTACGCGAGACCACTTCACCTGTGCCACCGCCAGAATAAACCACCGGCGATGTGTCCAACTGTTGAGGAGAAGAGGATGACGACAAACCGGTACGTTTGGCGATGATCTCGGGCAAGCGCGAGACCTTTTGACAGCCGATCATCGGCACAAGGGCAATCAAGGCCAGAGCCAGTACCAATTTACGTCGCATTACCTACTCCTTGTCGTGGCTGCCAAGCCAGACTTCCAAACCGCCATTTGGGTTATCCACATAGCGGAATTCATCCTCAATATCCAAACCAACTTTGGGGCCAAATGGATTAACAAACCCGGTGGCCAGCCCATAGGGTGTGGATTGCATTGTCCGGATACCATAGTTGAACGCGTTGCCGAAGCCCTGCGTTGTCACCGGTAGCCAGTTTTCGCCGTCGCGACTGCGATAAAGTTCAGCCCCCGCGCGCAGATTGATCAGCTTTTCCATTCCGACCCGCTCGATCATCTTGCGGAAGGGCACGGGCCATTTATCCTGCTCAGAGTAGCGCACCATCACTGTCCAGTCGAACGTGCCAACATATATCCAGCCGTCGTGGCTCTCCATTTGCCAGAAATAGCCGTTGAAAATGTTGTCAAAGCCGGGCGCATACCCCGACAGAGGCACTTTGCGCCCCACGGGTGTTTCGCGCTCTGTGCCGACCACCAGATCCCAATGGCCATCCTCATGAATACGGATCAATTCTGGCCCGGCAGGCCCCACGCCATTGGCGCGGTCAATGCCGCCGTGCTGAATGCCCGACCCTGCATAGACCAGTCCGTTGTGCACCGTGAAGGATGCGACACCTTGATTAAGCTTGCCACGAAACGCCCCCTGATCCACCACACATTCCCAGTTGAAGGGCGGTTTGCCTTCTACCTTGGTGCGCCAGATCTGGTAGCCATCAATATTGGCCGTCCCGGCATAAAGGTAATCACCGCAGCCGATCATCTCGAATACGCCGATATTCTTGGGGTCGCCAAACGCGGGCGGGTTGATCACCTGCCATTTGCCATTGGCCGGGTCCGGGCTGCCAAAGATCACCGCATTGCCCGATATATTGGGATTGCCGCCCGCCGTGCCCGTAGGGCTGGTAAACAGCCAGCCTTTGTGTGGCACGATCAGGCGCAGGGTGATGATGGATTTATCAAACCCATCAGGCATCGGCACCTCATCAAACGTGTCCCCATCAGCCGAGCGCAGAATGCGTGTGCCAAACCCGCGCGCGGGCGCATAGGTGGCAGTATAGAGATACTCTTGGTCGTCGCTTTCACCCTGAAATACGCACATGCCACGATAGCCCAATTCCCGCGGGAGCTTTTCGCCATCGGCGTCAATCCATGGGGATTGGCTGCGCAGGGTCCAGCCGGAGTTGGGTGTATCCGGCTTGGCCTCAGCCGGATCAAACGACCAGATTTGCGCACGCATATCCTGATCATAAACGTACTCCGGGCATTGCACCGGCCAGCGGTCCAGCCGCTTTTGAATCTTTGAAACCTTGAACAGGCAAAGGTTCGAGCGGGTGGTGCCGACATACAGCCGATCACGAAACCACGCCATGGAATGTGGATAGGCGTTCAGCTGGTCGCCAAAACCGTTCATCGCAATGCGCTGAAAATCCTTGGTGGCAAGGCCAGGTTTGGAGGTATTGGACAATCCGTCTTTCATGAAATCATCCGCCCAATCAGAACTCAGCGCCCGGACCGGCGCGCTGGGCGTTGATCGCCTCAAGCTCGGCCAGGGTTTCTTCGAGAAGGATTTCCAACATGTCGGCCCATCCTTCCAGCTTGGTGCGGTATTCCTCGGCCTCGGGCGAGGCGGCAGCCATTGAGGCCGCGTCATCGGGTTGGGCAAACTGCTCGCGCAACTCTTCCCAAACGCGGCGTGCCAACACCGCCAGTTTGGGGTTGCCCATGATCTGCACATAGCTCAGCGTTTGCGGGTCTGGACCATCTTCACCAGCGCCAAATTCGGGGCCGATAAATGCACGATGTTCGGGTGCGCGAAGGGGGGATAGCTGGGTCATGGCTTAATACCCCAATGCTTCGGCCAGGGCGGTGACACGCGGATGCAGATGTTCCTGATCGTCGCGCCAGGGCAGGGGGGCATCCAGCGGGGAAAACTTAACTTTTCCTTCGCGCAGGGCAGGAGAGTTGAGAAAATTCACATCATTGCCCAAGGGCGCATTGGCGGGGCCCATGCAGGCAAATGGGCTGTCCTCGGGGTGTTTCATCGCTTCAATTGCATCGGGTGCGTCGGAAATCTCAAGCCACTTGCACAACGCCTTGAGCGTGGCATCGGTATCGTTCAGCAGGTCTTCGCCCTTGAGGGTTACGAATTGTTCATCCGGCAGTTGATCAAGGAAACGCAGGATCTGAATTTGGGTGTCATGCCACAGAATTTGTGGCTCAAGCTGGGCTTCTTCATCACGGTGATCCACAGAATTGAGCGAAAGCAACACACCTATCCCACCCTTTGCGGCCATGGCGGATTTGCATTGGTCAATCGGGCTGCGCACCAGATGGATGAAGCGCGCATTGGGCGCGGCGGCCAGCATACGGTTCATGAATTCGGCTTTGCGCAGGATACCGGGGCTTTTCTCAACGATGCGGCGGGGGGCGACGGCCTCGGCCAATTCTTGCAGCACCTGGGCCGAGGTCATCTGGTCGCGGGTGCGCAACCAGCGCTCGGCCATGCGGATGCTTTCGGGGGTCTGCTCGCCACTGAACACTTCGGCCAGCGCACGCAGCAATCCGTGGCGCATGGATTTCCAGAACGGGGATTTGCTGGACCCGTCGGGATTTTCGCCAGTGTTGAATTCTTCCATATCCAAACACTGAAAGAGGTTCAGTTCAGGAACGCCGAAAAGCTCAGGATGTTGGCCAATCATACCCACAGCAAGCGAGGAATAAGACCGTGGCCCGGCCAGCACAAATACCGGCGCGGGAAAGGGGGCATCGCTCATGGTTTGCGGCCCTCAAGGAACGGTATTTCAAAGACCTTTTCATGCATGACCGGACCATGCCCGAAATAGTCACCTTCGCCAAAGCATTCGCCGTGATCTGACGTCACAATAAAGTGTGTGTCCTTGGGCGCTTTCTCGATCAGTGTGCCCAGAAGCTCATCAATATATTCGACGCAACGGACTTGTTGCTCGTGCAGAGATGCCATGTCTTCCTGGCTAAAGAACTCATCTTTTTCCGGAGGCAAATCGCCGCTATGGGCAATCGCGGCATCCATGCCTTTGACCACGCCGTGCACGCCTGAGATGATGGGCAGGCTGTCGTCCTTGAGCATATAGGGGTAATGTGTCTCGCCCAGATTCATGAAGTGATAGCAGGGTTGGGAGTCGGAGAATTCGATCTCATTGACCATGCCGGCAAAATCATTGTGGTTCGACATCAGCTTGTAGTCGTCAAAGAAGCGCTTGAAGCCGGTGAACGGGTTCAGCACCGGCATCGAGACACGACCTGTCGTGCGATATCCATGCGTGCTGAGCACCTTGGCAAGGCTGAGTTCCGGCACGAAGCTGGTGAAGGAAAGATCAGGCACATCAAGGCGATCCACCCATTTGGCAAACTCTTTCTTGTAAACCTCAGAGGCCAGCACCCGCTTCGGGCTTTGGTGGGCCACCTGACCCATGAAGATGGAGTGATGCGACGGCGCCGTCCAGGAGGCGTAGCTCCAGCGCTGATGACCTGGGGCAATACGATCCATGTTGGGTGTCTTGGCACGAACATAGCTGTCATAGCGGCAGCTATCCATGATGATGTAAACGAAATTTCGGGGCATTCTCTATGTCCAAATTACAAGGCGCGGCTGGGTATTCGACCCGAGTGCACCTGATATTTAACCGGCGTTGCCGGCCTTTTCACTACGGAATTCACGCAGGGCTGCGCGCAACGCTTTTGAGGTGTGAGATTTCCATGCCGCGGCCAGCTCTGCCCCCTCAAGCCCGGCGGCTTCGGCTGGATCAAGCCCTTCGGTGCGTGCGCCTTTGCATGCGGCTTTGTACATCTCAATTGCAGCGTCGGGTTGGCCAAGGGCAAGGTCCACATCACCGTTCAGCTTGACCTTCAGAGGGCGCATTGGGCGGCGATCCTTCAGGGTGGTGATCGCTTGGCGCGCCTCGTCAAGTTCACCTGCGCTGATGAGGGCTGTCACATAGCGCACACGATCCACTTCGCGGGCATTGCCGGTTTCAATCAGCGCGCGGTACTGAGCCACGGCCAAATCAGGTTTCCCGGCAAAGGAAACCATGCGGGCATAGCGCGCGATGGATTGCGGCGTGGCAGGCGCGGTTGTCAGGCTTTCCTGGGCGAGTTCGACCACTTCATCCAGGTGGCCTTCTTTACGCATGAGGCGCAGATACGCCTTGAGCGCCCGGTCGTTTGCGCCGTTCTTTGTCAGGATATTGCGCAGCTCTTCTGCGGCGACTTCGGGTTTGCCCTGCTTCATATTGATCCGCGCAACCAATTCGCTGGCCCGTTCAAGTGTCGGGTCAATATCAAGCGCGCGATCACAAAGCGCCAAAGCATCATCATAGTTTTCGTCTGCCATTTTCACCGCAGCAGCGCCCATGATGGCCTGGGTGAAGTTCTTGTCCAATTGCAATGCCTGAGCAAAGGCCGCCGAGGCGCCTTGCAGATCATCGTTGCGCATACGCGTCACACCCAACAACGTGTGTTGTTTGGCCTCTAGCGGGGCAAGGGCCGCGGCTTTTTCAGCAGCACGCGCTGCGTAATCGCCCTTCTTTTGCTTCATCAATGTGCGCGCCAGCGCGGCATAGGCCTGATGGGCATCGGGAAACTCGCGGATCAATGCGATCAACGCGCGCTCGGCTTCTTCTGGACCTTTGGAACGCTCAAGTTGTTTTAATTGGGCCAGCCGGGCCGAAATCCCGGCTGAGGCAGGCTCATTTGGGGCGGGTTTGATCACTTAACTCTCCAAGTATCTTTGAACATCACAAAATGATATTCGAAACAGCATACGCCCGGATTAGGCGGTGTGCCATCGATCACTATAAAACTATGCGCGATAAGTGTCATGCCCCGGGCGCGAGGCCAATGGCATTTTTTTGCTTATTAGGTAAATTTTGCGAAATGGGGCCAGTCGTGACTGGCCCCTTTGGCCTGTTCAACTGCGAACGACATACACCGAGCAGCTGGAGTGGCGTACAACACGCGCGGCGTTCGGGCCCAACAGGTAATCCGAAAAGTCGGGCTTGTGTGCACCAATCACGATCAACTCGGCCTTGATAGTGTCGGCAATTTTCAAGATTTCCTCATAGGCGCTGCCGGTGGCCACGACATGGCGTTGATCATCGGAAGCCCCGTCGCCCAACGCTGTGTTGACCAGGTCGTTCAAGCGCGTGCGCGCCTCGGCAACCATCTTGTCGTGGTGGCCTTTGTCAAAGAAGGCCCCCACCACACTCATCCCGAAATCGGGCACCACAGTGATGACATCCAGCTGCGCGCCTTCCATCTCGGCCAGGCGAGCAGCTTGCTTCAGAACGCCGACATCACGGTTGTCATTGCTGATATCGACAGCACAAAGAACAGTTTTCATACTCATGCCGGTTCTCCTTGTTTGGTCATACGGGCGCGTTGCAGGAAGGCGATCAGAGCCAGCAGGACCAAGGCTGGGATAAACACCAGTTCCTTGGGCATCTGGTCTGCGGGGGCTTTGACCTCGGCGATGCGCACTGCGTCGTCACCGTAGAAATCAAACCCGCCCATCTGAGCCGAGATTGCTGTGCCCGGGAGGGGCTCATCCATCTTGACCAGACCGTCTTCTTGGAGGGTGATGAAGCCCATTGCCTCAAGGCGGCTGGCCCCATCTTCGCCTTCGCCCACGGGCACAACCAGTGACAGGTCTTTCATCTCGCCGGTGTCGTAATCAGGACCGGAAACCACAAAGCGCAGTTCTTGTCCCGGCTCGGCTGTATCCAGCATCGCCGTAACGTCGGCTGGGGCGATTTGCTCGAAAGGGGGTTGGATACGGTCCATGAAGAAGTCAGGCCGGAACAACAAGAAGGCCACCAGCACAAGTGCAACGCTTTCGTAGATGCGGTTCTTGGTCAGGAAGTAGTTCATTGTGCCCGCGGTAAAGACCAATATCGCAATGGTCGCCGTTATGAAGACAAGTATCCCTTGCATCCACGTCACATCTATCAACAACAAATCGGTGTTGAAGATGAACACAAACGGCAGCGCCACAGTCCGCAAGCTGTAGAAGAATGCGACAAACCCGGTCTTGATGGCATCCCCGCCTGATACGGCCGCAGCGGCAAAGCTGGCCAGCCCCACAGGGGGCGTCACATCCGCCATGATCCCGAAGTAGAACACAAAGAGGTGCACCGCGATCAGCGGCACAATCAGGCCCGACTGTGCGCCAAGTTCCACCACAACACCCGCCATCAGCGAGCTGACAACGATGTAGTTGGCCGTGGTTGGCAGGCCCATGCCCAGCACAAGGCTAAGCAGACCCACCATGATCAGCATCAGGATCAGGTTACCACCGGACAGGAACTCAACCAGATCGGCCATGACCTGACCCACACCAGTAAGGGTGACAGTTCCCACAATCACACCTGCGGTGGCTGTGGCCAGGCCGATACCGATCATGTTGCGGGCACCATCAATCAGGCCATCCCACAGATCTTTCACACCGGCTTTGATCGCATTTGCCGTATCACTTTTGCCACGGAAGATTGCCTTAAGCGGGCGCTGAGTCAGCAGGATCACGAACAAGAGCATCGTGGCCCAAAAAGCAGACAGACCCGGTGATTTCTGTTCGATCATCAAGAAGTAGACCAGCGTGATGATGGGCAGCAGATAGTAAAGGCCAGATTTGTAGATCTCGCCCACCACGGGCAGTTCTACTTCTTCGGCGTTGGGGTCATCGGGTTCCAGATCAGGCACACCCGAGGCCAGATAGAGCAATGCCGCATAGGTCACAAAGATCAGCAACGACAGAACCATACCCGAGGACGGCAGCGCGCTGGTGATCCAACCTACAGGGTATTGCACGCCATAACAAAGCGCTGCGAACCCGGCAAAGAAGACCGCCATACCGCCAATGGTTTTCCCCATGCTGACCACCCGGTTGCCCAGTGTCGGCATGTTGTTTTTCACCGCTTCAAGGTGAACGATGTAAACCAGCGCGATATAAGAAATCGCCGCAGGCAGGAAGGCGTGGGTGATCACCTCGACATAGGAAATGCCGACATATTCCACCATAAGAAACGCCGCAGCCCCCATCACGGGCGGCATAATTTGCCCGTTGACGGAGGATGCGACCTCGACAGCACCGGCTTTCTCACTCGAAAACCCAACCCGTTTCATCAACGGAATCGTAAACGTACCAGTGGTGACAACGTTTGCGATCGACGAGCCCGAAATCAGGCCAGTCGCCGCAGAACCTACAACAGCTGCTTTTGCGGGGCCGCCACGAAGATGGCCCAGCGCACCAAACGCCATTTTGATAAAGTAGTTCCCTGCCCCGGCCTTATCCAGCAAAGCGCCGAACAGAACGAAGAGGAACACGAATTTGGTTGAAACACCCAGAGCGATACCAAACACGCCCTCAGATGTGATCCACATATGGCTCATCGCTTTCTTCAGCGAGGCACCCTTCCAGCGGATGACTTCGGGCACGATATCAGACGAGCCGAAAAACACATACAGCAAGAAGATCGTGGCGATGATTGCCATGGCGGGCCCAAGCGCGCGACGCGCGGCCTCAAACAGCAGGATCAGGCCAATCAGGGCCACCCACTTATCGGTGTCATCAGCCAGACCGCCCGCATTGACGATCTTTTCATAAAACCAATAGCCATAAAGCGCGATAAATGCAGCCACCAAGCCCATCACCCAATCCTGAATGGGGATATAATTGCGCGGGCTGGATTTCAGCGCAGGATAGGCCATGAAAGCCAGGAAAATAGCAAAGGCCAGGTGGATCTGGCGTGAGTTGTTGATCAGATCACCGGGCAGAATATAGGGCGCCATTGGCGATGCCAGGATCACCTGAAACGTGGACCATACAACAGCGATAATCGCCAGCATGGTTCCCACAGACCCTACCGGGTTGCGTGCGCCTGCGTCGGATGAGGCAACAAGATCCTGAAGTTCTTCTTCGCTAAGTGGGCGACCGCCCTGTTTGTCGTCGGCCATTGTCACTGTCTCCCTGAGTGCCGCTTTATTGGTCGCGGCTTATTGGGCTTTTGCGCCCGTTTAGTTAAATTTGTCGTGCGGGGGCAGCGCGCTGCCCCCGCAAAGTTTGGATGGATTATTCAATCCAGCCTTTTTCTTTGTAGTACTTCGCCGCACCGGCATGCAGAGGAGCCGACAGACCCGCAGAAGCCATTTCTTCGGCTTTCAGGTTGGCGAATGCAGGGTGCAGCTTTTTGAAGTCATCGAAATTATCGAAGACAGCGCTGACAACCGCATAAACCGCATCCTCAGATACTTTGTCGGAGGTTACGAACGTGGCACCAACACCAAAGGTCGTGGTTTCGTTGTCACTGCCGCGATACATGCCGCCGGGAATGGTGGCGGTACGATAGAACGAATTGTCGGCAATCAGGCCGTCAATCACTTCACCTGTGACGTTCACCAGAACGGAATCACACGCGGTGGTGGCTTCCTGGATCGAACCGGATGGGTGACCAACCGTATAGATCATCGCATCAATCTGGTTGTCACACAGGGCTGCTGACTGCTCAGCCGCCTTCAGCTCGGATGCCAGTGCGAAATCGTCAACCGTCCAGCCCATCGCCTCAAGAACAACGTCCATCGTGCCACGCTGGCCTGAACCAGGGTTGCCGATGTTTACGCGCTTGCCTTTGAGGTCTTCAAAGCTGCTGATGCCCGCATCTGCACGCGCCACAACTGTGAACGGTTCGGCATGTACGGAAAACACGGCGCGCAGGCCTTCAAACGGGCCAGCATCTGCAAACTTCGATGTGCCGTGATAGGCGTGGTACTGCCAGTCAGATTGGGCCACACCAAATTCCAGCTCGCCTTCGCGGATGGTGTTGATGTTGTAAACCGAGCCACCTGTAGATTCGACTGAGCAGCGAATCCCGTGCTCTTTGCGGCCTTTGTTGACCAGACGGCAGATTGCGCCGCCAGTCGGGTAATACACACCAGTAACACCGCCGGTGCCGATGGTGATGAACTCTTCAGCGCTTGCCTGAGGGGCGCTCAGCGCCAGTGCCGTAGCACAAACGGCAGCAAAAGAAGTGTAACGTGTCATATGAAATCTCCCATATTCGATTTACCCCCGATCACCCAGCTTCACTTATCGTGAATTGGTCGCGGGTGCGGAGGCGGTTATAGCATCCGGTTCTTCGTGCCCGGAATGCAGGGTAGGGTCTCAGCACAGCCGTGCAGAGTCTATGCGCGTAATTACCTATAGCATAATTCGCATTCTTATGTGACAATCACAGCAAGCTGTGCTGGAGTCCAAGGCGATGAGTGGCGTCTTTCCAAATCACCTTTCCAAGTTTCCCAAGATCATACCGTGCTGTTCAATCCCATCTGTTTGGGCTGTCAGACGCTGGGCGATATGAGGCAATCCCTTGCCTTTATCTTGATGATTAGCCTCGCGGGGCTACAGTTTCTTGCTATTCTTATTGTGGTGTCCACGACGTTCGTCACCTCCGAACGCGCCATTTTGCAACATGCTCTTGGCCTGATGAGCCAGGCCGGCAGCAACGCAACCGAACATACACGTTTGTTCCTGAAACCTGCTCAGGATCTGGCCGATCAAGCCACGGGTCTGATTTCCAGCGGCATTATTGATCCCGCCGATCATGCGGCATTGGAACAGTTATTGTTTCAACAGGTTTTGACCACACCACAGGTGGCGGGCGTCTATTTTGGCGATGAGGACGGGAACTTTGTCTATGTCATGCGCAGCAAGGGCCCCGGCCCCATACGCACCAAGATAATTTCACACCAAGACGGTGATCGGGCAACGAACTTCATTTGGCGCACACAAGATTTTGAAGCCGTTTCACGGGCCATTGACCCAACGGACCAATTCGATCCGCGCAGCCGCCCCTGGTATCAATCGGCAGCTCAGTCCAAGCAGCCGATCTGGACAGACCCATATGTATTCTTCTCATCGCGCAGACCGGGGATAACAGCCGCCACGCCGGTTATCCTTGCTGATGGCAGTCTGCGCGGGGTCGTTGGCGTTGATATTGAGCTTGATGCGATTTCCCAGTTCTTGTCAGACCTAACCATCAGTGCCGGTAGCACGGCCCTTATTCTGAACGAAAACGGTGAGGTCATCGCACATCCTGACAGTGATCAGATCGTTGTTCAGAACGAAGATAAAACAATCCGGTTTGCCAGCATCAATGAGATCAATGACCCGGTGGCGCGCACAGCCTTTGGGGCGCTTGCGGAACCTGGCGCGCTTGTGGTCGAAAGCGAAATCAGATCCGAGCTGGAGTATGACAAGAAATCTTACCTGACACTTTTGGCCCCGATTGGGGAATATGATCTGCCCTGGACGATCGCTATTCATGCGCCTGAGAACGACTTTATTCAGGTAATCAAAGACAATAGGCGGCGCAATGTTTGGATTGCGGCGGCTGTCTCTCTTGTCACCGCTATTGTCGGCTTATTGCTGGCGGAGGTGATCCTAAGGCCAGTTCGGGCATTTGCGGTGCGCACATCACTGGTGTCACAGGGGGAACTGCCCGCAGATATGCCGCTACCAAAAACCTACCGGGAACTTAAGCGTGCCAACGAAACGCTGATCCATGAAATCTCACAGCGGCGCGAATCCGAAGCCAAGCAGCGCGATCTCAGCAGGCAATTGTTTCATTTTTCGCGTGTCGATATGATGGGGCAGTTGGCGACGGGCCTGGCGCATGAACTCAGTCAGCCAATCACTGCCATTACACAGAATGTGGATGCCGCGATGTCCACCGCTGCCAAGCTTGAGGATGCCACCCCTGAATTGATGGAAATCCTGTCCGAGCTTGACGATCAGGCCCATCGCGGCGGTGACATCATTGCTGCGCTACGCGGATTGGTGCGCAAGGATGAAGGAGAGTATGACCAGTTTGATTTTGGCGATCTGTTGGATCAATCCCTGAAGATCGTGCAACATGAAGCAGCCGCCAACGCGGTTGAGCTGGTGAAAACAAATGTGGCACATCATCAGGTGGTTGCGAACCGGGTGCAGATCGCGCAGGTTTTGATCAATCTGATACACAACGCGATTGAGGCGATGACAGCGGCCCAAAGCCCAACCCGCCAGATCTTGATTTCCACCCGTCCTCTCGGCACGTTTCTGAAGGTCTGTGTCGATGATACCGGCCCCGGTGTTGATCCCGAACAGCCTCTGTTTCGGCATTTTGAGACAAGTAAGGCCGAAGGTATGGGAATTGGCCTTTCGATCAGCAAAACAATCATTGAAGCAAACGGTGGCCATCTTTGGTATGACCATAGTGGCCACGAGAATTCCCGCTTTTGTTTCACTCTGCCCATGCTTTCCACCGGGCAGGAATCGTGAGATAATGCCCTGAACAACCAATCGGGCCCCGGGATATGGAACCAATCATTTTTCTGGTCGATGACGAAGAAGAAGTACGGGCAACCTTGTCACGAGCGCTGAAAATGCGCGGCTTCAAGGTAAAGGCCTTTTCCACAGCTGAACAATTCCTGAATGCGTATCAGACAAATGAAATTGGCTGTCTGGTGCTGGATTATGGCATGCCCGGAATGAACGGCCTCCAATTGCAAAGCGAACTTAATGAACGGGGCATCGGTGCTCCGGTCATCTTTATTTCGGGGCACGGAGGTGTGCCGGAATCTGTTCAGGCCATGAAAGGTGGTGCCGTTGATTTCATCCAGAAACCATTCCGGCAGGCGCAGTTGATAA
>DFBW01000057.1 GCA_002366775.1 Roseovarius sp. UBA3070
TGATATAAAACCGGCCGTTTGACTACCTCGGGAAAGTAGTTTTGGCCTGAGAATCCATCCTCGGCATCATGATCATAGGCATAGCCATCGCCGTCCCCCTGATCCTTCATCAAAGATGTGGGCGCATTCAGGATATGCTTGGGCGGCGGTTCACTGCCCGAGGATTTGGCCACTTTACGCGCCGCCTTATAGGCCACATAGGCCGCATTTGATTTTGGCGCCAACGCCAGATAGGTCACAGCCTGTGCCAGGGCCAATTCGCCTTCGGGGCTGCCCAGCCGCTCGTAGGTTTCCCATGACTGCAAACACACCGCCTGCGCCTGTGGATCTGCCAGGCCAATATCCTCAACCGCCATCCGGGTGATGCGCCGTGCCAGATACCGCGGATCTTCGCCCCCCTCCAGCATCCGCGCAAACCAATAGAGCGATGCATCCGGATCAGACCCGCGCACTGACTTATGCAAAGCAGAAATAAGGTTGTAATGCTCATCCCCGCTTTTGTCGTATTTGGCGGCGCGCTTCATCAGCCGCTTGGTCAACGCGTCAATCCCCAGTTTGTCGTCAACGTTCCACGCCGCCACCTGCTCGACCAGATTGAGCAATGCACGCCCGTCACCATCGGCCATTTCCAGCAACGCCTCGCGCGCAGGACCATCCAGCGGCAACGCTCGGTTCAGGTCTTTCTCAGCCCGTTGCGCAAGCCGCTCCAGGTCAGACAGGGCAAGGCGCTCCAGCACCAACACCTGCGATCGGCTCAGCAATGCCGCGTTCAACTCAAAGCTGGGGTTCTCGGTGGTGGCCCCCACCAGCAGGATGGTGCCATCCTCCATATGCGGCAGAAACCCGTCTTGCTGGGCTTTGTTGAAGCGGTGTATTTCATCGACAAACAGCAGCGTCCCCTGCCCATTTGCGCGCCGGTGCTTGGCGGCTTCAAACACTTTGCGCAACTCCGGGACCCCGGTGAAAATTGCGCTGATCTGCACGAAATGCATGTCAGTTTCATCCGCCAGCAGGCGCGCAATCGTGGTCTTGCCCACCCCCGGCGGCCCCCAGAACACCAGCGATCCAAGGCTGCCCGACGCCAGCATCACACCCAACGGCGCGTCCTCGCCCAGCACCTGATCCTGACCGATCACATCGGCCAGTTTCTGCGGGCGCAGCCGATCCGCCAAAGGACGTGGGGCATCATCTGGCCGGGCCTTCGCGCCGGTATCAAACAGGTCCGCCATACCTACAGCCCTCCGTTTTGAGGGTGAGGACATTCAGAATTGGTAATCCGAGCGCGAAACATGGTGTCTCCGGCAAAAACATCCTCAAGGATATGAGCGGTGGTGCTGGGGAATGCAAGGCTCAGCGAGCCATCACCAGCCCGCCACATCTGCCAATTGGAACCGGCTCTATGCCCAGTATGAAACAGGATGATATCGCGTTGCACCAGATTGGCCACCAAAGCCCCAAAAGCAAGAAGACCCCCGCCAATCTGGCAGGGGCCTACAGGAAAACCGGCTGGTTTCCCGAATGTCTTATTCTTCGGCGGCGTCTTCCGCAGCAACGCGGGCTTTGTCGCCGGCACCTTTGGCATCTACATCACGATCAACAAATTCGATGATCGCCATGGGCGCCATGTCACCATACCGGAAACCTGCTTTGAGAATGCGGATGTAACCACCCTTACGCTCGGCATAGCGAGGGCCCAGCACATCAAACAGCTTGGCCACATATTGGTCTTGCTTAAGCTGCGATGCGGCTTGGCGGCGCGCGTGCAGATCACCACGTTTGCCAAGAGTGACGAGCTTTTCGATCACACGGCGCAGTTCTTTCGCCTTGGGCAAGGTGGTTTTGATTTGTTCATGTTCAATCAGCGACCCGGCCATATTGGCAAAGAGCGCCTTGCGGTGCTCATGGGTGCGGTTCAGGCGGCGGTAGCCTCGTGCGTGACGCATGTTTCTATTCCTTCTTTAACGTTTTTGCTTTGTCCGGCGGTCTGATGCGTGTCAGCCGCTCTCCTTGGGGCGGGTGCCCGGGGCGGTGGGTTGAAAACCCACCCTACATCTGATGCGTAGGGTGGGGCTTTGACCCACCTTGATTAAAACTGGTCCTCGAACTTCTTGGCCAGGTCTTCGATGTTGTCGGGTGGCCAGTCTTCAACGTCCATACCCAGATGCAGCCCCATGCCTGACAGCACTTCTTTGATCTCGTTCAAAGATTTGCGGCCAAAGTTTGGAGTGCGCAGCATTTCGGCTTCGGTCTTCTGGATCAGATCGCCAATATACACGATATTGTCGTTCTTCAGGCAGTTGGCCGAGCGCACGGACAGTTCCAGCTCGTCCACTTTCTTCAGCAGAAGCGGGTTGAATTCCAGACCATCGTCTTCGTCCTGACGGCCGGCACTTTCTGGCTCTTCGAAGTTCACGAAGATGCTCAGTTGATCCTGCAGAATACGCGCCGCAAAAGCCACGGCATCATCCGGCGTGATCGAGCCGTCGGTTTCAACCTTCATGGTCAGCTTGTCATAGTCCAGCACCTGGCCTTCACGGGTGGGCTGCACATCGTAGCTGACTTTAATGACCGGCGAATAGATCGCATCCACGGGGATCAGGCCAATCGGCGCATCCTCGGGTTTGTTCTTGTCAGCAGCCACATAGCCTTTGCCGGTGTTGACGGTCAGTTCCATGAACAGATCAGCGCCATCATCCAAGTGACAGATGACGTGCTCTTTGTTCAACACTTCGATGCCAGCACTATCGGCGATATCACCAGCGGTCACAACGCCTGGACCCTTGGCATTCACCGACAGGCGCTTGGGGCCTTCGACTTCCATGCGCAGGGCGACACCCTTGAGGTTCAGCACGATGTCGGTGACGTCTTCACGCACACCGGCCACGCTTGAAAACTCGTGCAGCACATTGTCGATTTGCACGGATGTGATCGCAGCACCTTGCAGCGATGACAACAGCACGCGGCGCAGGGCGTTGCCCATAGTCAGGCCAAAGCCGCGCTCCAGCGGTTCAGCGGTGACAGTGGCCTGACGCAGCGGGTCATTGCCCGGCTTTACGTCCAGCTGTGTCGGCTTAATCAGTTCTGCCCAGTTCTTATGGATCATGCTGTCCCTCCATTCCTGTCATCCCACCCCATGTCCGTTGGTGGGCGACTCCCGAGGTTTCAAAAAACGGAATGGGGCCCGCCTGTCAGCATGGCCCCGACCGTAGAGAATTGCTTAAACGCGGCGGCGTTTCGGCGGGCGGCACCCATTGTGGGCCATCGGTGTCACATCACGGATCGAGGTGATGTTAAAGCCAAC
>DFBW01000162.1 GCA_002366775.1 Roseovarius sp. UBA3070
CGGCTGGATCATCGCCGCCCCACGACGATTGGGCGCGTTTCGCCGTTTCACCTTCATGCCGGAATATGACATCTGGGCCGAAAAACTGTGTACGATCTATACGGCCCGGCCCGTGCGTCGCATTGGACCACCGATTGAAATTGATCACACACCCCTGTGGGCTGATCCCAAGTCAGCGGCAGAAAAGCTGGCCAATGAAGGCGATCGGCATTTTGTCAGACAGCACATGGGCTTGGTTTAAACTCCAGCAATACGGCCGAAACATCATCGTCAAAATCCTGGTCCGAGGCATATTCATTCAGCTTCCAGATGATTGATTCCAAACAGGCCCTGCCGCGGGTTTGTTTGAGGGACGTCAGAATGCGTGCCAGCCCTTCTTCGCCCAACAGGTTTCCATCCAAATCAGCGCATTCCACCATACCGTCAGACTGAATAAGCAGGCGATCACCGGGGTGCAGGGTCACCTCAAACTGATCGTAAGTCGCCCCTTCAATCAGGCCAACAGGCAAACCACCGGGGCCATCTATTTCTACTGTCCCATTGGCGCGCTGAATGGCGGGGCTGGGATGGCCCGCTTGCGCCATGATCACGCGGCCTGTATCCAGATGCACCTCGGCCAGCAGCAACGTGAAATACAGCTCAGTCTCCATCTCTTCGAGGATCAGCTGATTCAATGTCGCTATCGTCTCTGCTGGCGGGCGGCTTGTGTAACCCCCAAAGGCCGATTTAACCAAAGCGACATTCTGATCCAGCGCCGAGGCCGACAGATACCCTGCCAATCGTGCGGTCATCAAAGCCGAGCTGATACCATGTCCCGATACATCAATCCCATAGATGCCAACCCGGGTGTCGTTGATCGGGAACATGCCGACCAGATCACCGCCGACATGGCCGCTGGATTGCAACAATAATGAAACTTCGGCATATCCAAAATCACGATACTTGTCGCTGACCAGAGACTGCTGCAATTTCTTGGCTTCAATCAGATCATTATCGAGCGAATCGTATAATTTTTGCAATTCATCCAAAGTCGATTTTATCAGGCGGTTCTTGTCGCCCAGTTCACGTTCCATCTGTAAAATGCGTTCACCCGCTGCGATGCGCGCGCGCAACTCGGGCGCATTGACAGGTTTGGTCAGAAAATCATCTGCCCCGGCATCCAGGCCATTGGCGATTTCGTTTTTCTCGCTTTTGGAGGTGAGCAGGATGAAATACCCGTATCGTTCCCGTGGCATCGCCCGAAACGCGCGGCAAAATTCCAGGCCATTCATGCCCGGCATCATCCAATCGCTCAGCACCAGATCTGGCGGCACGTCCTCACACATCTTTAGCGCTGTGGCAGCATCATCCGCCTCGCGCACACAAAACCCCCATTTTTTGAGGGATGCCGACAGGATTTTGCGTTGCAGCCGGCTGTCATCAACAACCAGTACATCGCGGATCACTGCGCCCTCGTCTTGCAGGGTTGCATTTGGCTGCTGCTCAGAATTTTGCACAGGCCTACCTTTTTACCAACAAGCCCTCGGTACAGGCAGACACTTAACCAGACGTGAATGATCAAATTGCGCGGAAATTGATGTTACTTTGCAATGTTGTCTTAAGCCACATGAGCGATCCTGTGATGAGGTCAATGCAGGAAAGCCCGATGATAAACTGGAGCCGTGTCGAAGAATTGCGTGATGAAATTGGCAGCGAAGACTTTGCCGAAATTGTCGAGATTTTCCTTGAAGAAGTTGAAGAAACTATCACCATTATCAGCGGTGAAGTGCCGCAAGATAAAATCGAAGGGCATCTACATTTTCTCAAAGGCAGTGCTTTGAACCTTGGGTTTGAAGAGTTTTCCACCCTGTGTCAGGCTGGTGAAACCGCTGCTAACAAAGGCGCGTTTGATATCATTAATTTACCTGCCGTGGTGACATCTTACGAGGGATCAAAAGCCGAATTTCTAAACGCGCTTAGCAGCCGTTATGCCGCCTAAAGCGTATCGCCTTTAACCTGAGGCAGACAAATGGCGATGCCCAGCATGGTATATGAACGTTGTGGGCATTTGGGCAAAAGCTCTGGTTCAGGTTCTACACGAGCACTTTAGATCAGAAATTCTGACAACACTGGATCATTGGTGATATCGCGATAGTCAAACCCTTGCGCCACCAATTTGGCAAAAAGCACCTCAAAATTTTCGGGCGTGCTGGTCTGTATCCCGATCAGAACCGAGCCAAAATTCCGCGCTGATTTCTTCAGGTACTCAAATCGGGCAATATCATCATCCGGGCCCAACATGCCCAAAAAATCCTTCAGTGCACCGGGCCTTTGCGGCATTCGCAGCACAAAGTACTTCTTTACCCCCGAATAGCGTAGCGCACGTTCTTTCACCTCGGGCAAACGTTCAAAATCAAAATTGCCGCCCGACGTGATGCAAACCACCGTCTTGCCCTTGATCTGCTCTGCTACATCATTCAGCGCATCAATCGACAGCGCGCCAGCAGGTTCCAGAACAATCCCTTCAACATTCAGGAATTCCATCATTGTGATGCACAACCGATCTTCTGG
>DFBW01000268.1 GCA_002366775.1 Roseovarius sp. UBA3070
TGCAGCAATAGACGACAAACCGGTTGTAGTCCTTAGCATCACCGATCAACCTAAGCCAACCAGCCGTGGCGTGATCGACCAATTGCACCAAATGGGATTGGCCACCGCGATGGTGTCGGGCGACAACCGCGCAGCGGCGCAGGCCGTGGCACAGACCCTTGGCATCGACCATGTCGAGGCGGATGTGCTGCCCGATGGCAAGGTCGAGGCACTGGCGCGCCTGCGCTTGGCGCATGGGCCTGTGGTCTTTGTTGGCGATGGCATCAATGACGCACCGGCCCTGGCCGAGGCTGATGTGGGCATCGCCGTGGGCACGGGCACTGACGTGTCGATTGAAACCGCCGATGTGGTGTTGATGTCAGGTGATCTGACCGGGGTTTTGAGCGCGATTGGCATGGCGCGGGCAACCCTGCGCAATATCCGGCAAAACTTGTTTTGGGCTTTTGCCTATAATGTGGCACTGATACCGGTGGCGGCAGGCCTGCTCTATCCTTTGACCGGCACGATGCTGTCGCCAATGCTGGCAGCAGGGGCCATGGCATTAAGCTCGGTTTTTGTGATTTCAAACGCGCTACGGTTACGGTCTGTCCAGCCCGTTTAACAGGTCTTTCGGCGCGCCTCCCAGGCGCATTGGACCTGTCGCGGTTTGATGCCGCTCTTTTGATAGCATCTATTGCAACAAAAGAGACGAACTAAGGGAACGAAACGGACCGACGAATTCCGCGCTGATGCAATGCGGATCGCACTGACCAGCAGGCTTATGCGTAAGTGGGTGGCACCAGATTTGGGCGGGCGACAGTAGCTATGTCTGAGCCCGTGAAGGCTGGTTATATCTCGCTGTGATCTGGGACCTGCATTCTCGGCGTGTCATGGGATGGGCTGTGAGCAATCGTATGAAACGTGACCTTGCAATAAGGCCGCCTCGCCAGCAGATCCGCCGTCCCATACCCATCGCGGGCCCTGCCCACAAAAAAAGGAGGCTGCCAAAGCTGCCCCCTTGTTCTTTTCAACGTCTGTTAAGCTTCAGCCAAACACTTTGGTCAGGGCTTTGTCTGTCGCTGTGATGATCTCATTGATATCATCCTTGGTGGCAATCAAAGCCGGGCTATAGCACAGCGTGTTGTTGAAGCCGGGGATAGACCGGTTGGTCACCCCGATAATCACGCCCTGTGCATTACAATCGCCAGCAACTGCCGACGCCAGTTTTTCGTCCACCGGCTCTTTGCTGATGCGATCTGTCACCAGTTCAGCGCCCAGGAACAGGCCCTTGCCGCGCACATCACCGATCACCGCGTGCTTGTCTTTCAGCGCGTTCAGTTGATCCAGCATGTACTCACCCATGGCAATGGTGTTGTCCAGCAGGCCCTCTTCTTCGATGATCGCCATGTTTTCCAGTGCCGCTGCCGGGCCAGCAGTACAGCCGCCAAAGGTGGAGATATCACGGAAATAGTTCAGCGGGTCTGAAACATCGTCTTTGAACAGGTCAAATACACGCTCCTTGGTGACGCAGCAGGCAATCGCGGCATAGCCCGAGGCCACACCCTTGGCCATGGTCACGAAATCAGGCTCAATCCCGTAGTGCTGATAGCCAAACCAAGTGCCGGTGCGGCCCAGACCGCAAACCACTTCATCAATATGCAGCAGGATGTCGTACTTGCGGCAGATTTCCTGCACGCGGGGCCAGTAACCCTCGGGTGGGGTGATCACACCGCCACCGGCTGTCACCGGCTCAAGGCACAGCGCGCCAATGGTTTCAGGGCCTTCGGCCAGAATGACCTCTTCAATCGCGTTGGCCGCGGCCACACCATATTCTTCGCCGCTCAGATCCCACTGGGCACGGTATTCCATGCAATGGGGCACGCGCACGAAACCGGGCGCAAAGGGGCCATATTGCATATTGCGTTCATCCTGACCGCCCGCCGACATGGTCGCCAGAGTGGAGCCGTGATAATCGCGGTCCCGGTACAGGATCTTGTACTTTTTGCCGCCATAGCGCTTGTGCGAGATCTGACGCACCATCTTAAAGGCTTTTTCGTTGGCCTCAGAACCGGAGTTGGTGAAATACACCCGGCTCATCCCCGGCATCTTGCTGATCAGCCGCTCCGAGAACATCGCACCGGGGATCGACCCGGCAGAGCCAGCGAAATATGGCAGCTGAATCAACTGGTCACGCACGGCATTGGCGATACGCTCGCGGCCATAGCCAACATTGACAGTCCATACGCCACCCGAAACGGCATCAAGATGCTCTTTGCCCTTCTGATCCCAGACGCGCATTCCACGGCCTTCAACGATAATCCGAGGATCGGCCTTAGGGTCTGTACCCGTCCACGAGGCATGCTGGATCAGGTGATGCCAGACATGCGCGCGGTCTGCTTCAACCACTTGGCTGATGTCATTGTTAAGAACCTTGCCGTCCATGAGCGTGCTCCATCAGATAAAGGCCCGGTTTCAGGCGGGCAGAGTGAATCAGGTGAAATTTGATCATATCATCTGCCCAGATGCCCCAACAGAATAGGGCCAGACGCCTGAATTGAGTGAGTCCAGATTGAAACGCGGAAAATCAGGAGGAGCGTGGCGACCTTAGGCCCGGTCATATCCTTGCTTTTGCGCATTATAGAGCTGTGCATACAGCCCGCCGTTCTCTAGCAGGTCTTGGTGTTTGCCCTGATCCACCAGTTGGCCACCTTCCAGCACAAAAATCCGGTCCGCATCTGAAATCGACGACAGCCGGTGTGCCACGACAATGGTGGTTTTCCCTTTGGTCAACCGGTCCAGCGCGGCCTTGATGCGCTCTTCGGTGGCTTGGTCTAGCGCACTTGTGGCCTCATCAAGCAGCAAAATAGGTGCATCACGCAAAAACGCCCGCGCAATGGCGATGCGTTGTTTTTGGCCACCTGACAGCTGCGCCCCTTTGGGGCCCACAGAGGCATCGCCACGGGCATGGATCAGATCGGCAATCTCGGCATCCTCTGCTGCGGCCCAAACCTGCTCATCGCTGGCCTCGGGATTCACATAGCGGATGTTGTCCCAGATCGAGGCGTTGAAGATCACGATGTCCTGCGCCACCACCGAAAACGCGCCTCGCAGGCTTGCCACTTTCAACTGGTCAATCGGCTGATCACCGATGGTGACAGATCCGTCCTGCACATCATATAGCCGTGACAGCAACGACAGAATTGTTGTTTTACCCGACCCCGTAGAGCCAACGATGGCCGATACTTTTCCGCCTTCAAAATTCATATTCAGCCCTTTGAACAAAGGCTGTTCAGGGCTGTAGGAAAAGGACACATCACGCAGCGTGATATCGCCGCCAGTGTCAAAGCTCTCAGCCGCACCTGGCGCATCGGCAATACTTGGGGTTTCTTTGTAAAGCCCGCGGATTTTGTCCAGCAAGATCAGGTTTGCCTGCAATCCACCAAAGAACTGCGCCAGCAGACGGGCTGGATCAAAGATCATGACCATGCCCAGCAGGAAGGTGATGATTGACGCACCATCAACATCAAAATCGGGGCTCAGCACCATATATCCGCCGCCGCCAATAACCAGCACATAAACAATGGCCGAGCTAAGATCGATCGAGGGCATCGCCAAAGATTGGGTCATCTGAACGCGGGTGATCAGACGGCGGATGGTCTCGGTCTCGCGCATCAGGCGTTTGGTTTCTACGGCTTCCTGGCTAGCGATTTTCACGGTGCGCATCCCGTTCACCGTTTCCTCAATCCCGTTCATGTACTCGGCCTGTGCGTCTTCGACCTCGTATTGGCCTTTTTTCACACGGTCAGAAATGACGTTCATGATCCAGATGATGAAAGGCAGCACA
Organism: Roseovarius sp. UBA3070; assembly: GCA_002366775.1. Classification (GTDB taxonomy): domain Bacteria; phylum Pseudomonadota; class Alphaproteobacteria; order Rhodobacterales; family Rhodobacteraceae; genus Roseovarius. The sequence continues at coordinate 3,824 of DFBW01000268.1, forward strand.
ACAATGGCGCTGCCAAACAAGATCGGGTTTTTCCAGATCAGATAGGCGGCCACGATCACAACTGTAATGGCATCCCGAAACGCGTTGGCCATGGAAAGAGCGACAAAAACACCCAACAATTGAGTTTGTGTGACGACCTTGAGGATGATTTCGCCAGATTTGGTGCGCTCAAAATAGGCCAGATCAAGCGCCATCAAATGACCAATCAGATCGCGGCGCATTTCAAATATTGCAGCGTTAGATACCCAAACTGTGATCAATGGCACCAGATAAGACATGGCACCGCGCACGAAAAACAGGCCATACA
>DFBW01000247.1 GCA_002366775.1 Roseovarius sp. UBA3070
ATCTTTCAGATCGGCCACGATATCAGCGGGGTCGTCATCACCGCCCATCATATACGTGTTGGTCATACGTGGCATTGGGGCATGAGCATAGCTTTCGCGTCTGCCATTGCCTGTGGGCGAAACCCCCATGAGGCGCGCGTTCTGGCGGTCCTGCATGAAGCCCACAAGGATGCCATCCTCGATCAGCGTATTCTTGGCCGAGGGCGTGCCTTCGTCGTCAAAGCTGATCGAGCCGCGCCGCTCAGGGATAGTGCCATCATCAAGCACCGTCACCCCCGGAGCGGCGATGCGTTGACCCATGAGGCCAGCAAAGGCCGAGGTGCCCTTGCGGTTGAAATCACCTTCCAAGCCATGTCCGATGGCTTCGTGGAGCAAAATTCCGGGCCAGCCGGGGCCAAGCACAACATCCATGATGCCAGCGGGCGCTGGCTCGGCCCGCAGATTAACCAGCGCCACGCGCAGCGCCTCATCTGCTTTGGCACGCCAATATGATGGGTCTGTCAGGGTTTCCAGCCCGATACGCCCGCCGCCACCTGCGCTGCCTGCCTCACGGCGCCCGTCCTGTTCGGCGATGACCGAAACATTGAGGCGCGCCATTGGCCGGATGTCGCGCAGCTCCTGCCCATCGGGGCGCAGGATTATCACCTCCTGAAGCGACGCCGCGATGGAGGCGGTGACTTGGACCACACGGGGATCGAGCCCACGCGCATAGGCATCAATTTCGCGCAGGGTATCCAGCTTGGTGGCAAAGGCCATTCCGGCAATTGGATCTGCATCGGTGTAGAGCCGTGTATTGGTCGGGGCAGGGGGCAGCGCCAAAGTGCCCCCACCATTACCCACGGCGAGGCGGGCAGTGGCCACTGCGCGACTCAGTGCTGCCTCAGAGATGTCGGTGGAGTGGGCATAGCCGGTGACCTCATTCAGGACAGCGCGCAGGCCAAAGCCTTCTGCGGCATCAAAGCTGGCCGATTTTACCCGGCCATCATCAAGCACCAGGCTTTCGGACGCACGGCGTTCCAGAAAAAGCTCGCCGTCATCCGCGCCCTGGGTGGCGTTTTGCAAGTGTTTCAGGGCGTGCTCACGGTTGATTGACGTGTCAAATGGGCGAAATTGAGGGCTTGTCATGTGGTCTTTCCGGTAAGGGCGGCACGAATTAATTTGATCTAAATCAAAAAAGCGTCCGTTTGCCGCAATGGTCTTTCTTGTCTGTGGCTTAAGAATATGGTTTTAACCAGCAGTGACAACAATGGGATTCCGGCCAATTGGCTGCTAAAGTCCCAAAGATGAATGACACGCGAAACCGATCAGGGTGATTTATGCGACGATTTACCAGCCTAATGGCCTCACTGGCCGCCATGACCTCCGCTCCTGCATTTGCGCAGGAAGGCCTTGAAATCATTGGGAAACCGGTTACTGGGGGCAAGAATTTTCAGCCTGCGGCAACCGAATTGGCCCGTGACATTCATTGGCTGGATAGCATGATTTTGATCATCATCACGGCGATTGTGCTGTTCGTTTGTGCGCTGATGGCTATTTGCATCCTGCGCTACAACAGAAAGGCCAATCCGACACCGGCCTCGTTTACGCATAATTCTCCGGTTGAAGTGGCTTGGACGATTATCCCAATTGTGGTTTTGGTCTTTATCGGGGCGTTTTCGTTGCCGGTACTGTTCAAACAACAGGAAATTCCGCAGGGTGAGATCAACATTAAAGTGACTGGATACCAGTGGTATTGGGGCTATGAATATACGGATCACGAGTTTGGGTTTGAAAGCTTCTTGATTGGCGATGGCAAGGTGCTGAATGATGAGGTGATCGCGGAACTGGAAGCTGCAGGCTATTCCAAGGATGAGTTCTTGCTGGCGACAGACACAGCGGTGGTTGTTCCTGTCAACAAGGTGGTCGTGATGACAGTGACCGGCGCTGATGTGATCCACTCGTGGGCGATCCCTGCCTTTGGGGTGAAACAAGATGCAGTGCCAGGGCGACTGGCGCAATTGTGGTTCAAAGCTGAGAGTGAAGGCGTCTATTTTGGTCAGTGTTCCGAGCTGTGCGGTAAAGACCATGCCTATATGCCGATCACCGTAAAAGTAGTATCTGAAGCCGCGTACGAAGAATGGCTGGCGGGTGCTAAGGAAGAGTATGCAGGCGTGCCTCGCAACGTGACTGTCGCGTCGGCTGAGTGAGAAAAATGGGTGGGGTGTAACCCCACCCTACACCGCCGTCTGTAGGGTGGGGTTTCACCCCACCAACCGGAGACTTCAATGAGCGACGCCAGCCTGAATAGTACGCAATCGCAATCGCAAACCGGGGATGCCGGGTTTGGCGATTTCTTTGCATTGCTCAAGCCGCGAGTGATGACACTGGTGGTATTCACCGCCTTTGTTGGCCTGTTGGCGGCGCCTGTTGCTGTGCATCCTTTCGTGGGCTTTACGGCTGTTTTGTTTATTGCAATCGGGGGCGGTGCATCCGGCGCACTGAACATGTGGTGGGAGGCGGATGTTGACCGCCTGATGAAGCGCACTCAAAAGCGCCCCATTCCTGCCGGCCGCATTGCCGAGGGCGAAGCCTTTGGCTTTGGCATGGCTTTGTCGGGATTTTCGGTGATCATGCTGTGGCTGGCCACCAATTGGGTGGCTGCTGCTTTGCTTGCGTTCACCATCTTTTTCTATGTGGTGATCTATACCATGGGCTTAAAGCGCCGCACGCCTCAGAACATTGTGATTGGCGGTGCTGCGGGTGCGTTTCCTCCGATGATCGGCTGGGCGGCTGCAACAGGTTCGGTCAGCGTGGAATCAGTGTTGATGTTCACATTGATTTTCATGTGGACCCCACCGCATTTCTGGGCGTTGTGCCTGTTCATGAAGTCCGATTATGACGCGGCTGGCATCCCAATGCTGACCGCCACCCATGGGCGCACCTCTACCCGAAAACACATCCTTGTTTACACGCTGCTGTTGGCCCCCATTGCCGTAGGGGCTGCCTTCACGGGCATTGGCGGACCGATCTATCTGGCTGTTGCGGTGATCTTTAACGCGCTTTTCCTCAAAGGAGCCTATGATATCTGGCGCCGCGGCGAAGTGCAGGCCGAAGCTGATGGCTACGCTGTTGAGAAAAAAGTGTTCCGCCTGTCGCTCTATTATCTCTTTGCTCACTTTCTGGCGATTCTGATGCAATCGGTGCTGGCCGCATATGGCATGGGAGGATGGTGAGATGAGCCTGTCCAAGCAACATGAACTGCACAAACGTCGCTTCAGCCGCAACTTGGGACTGGGTTTGGTATTGGGGGCTTTTGTGGCGCTGGTGTTCGGGCTGACCATTGCCAAAGTGTCTAACGAAGAATTTGCCGTCCCCACCCAAGGCGAGGCCGAGTGATGGCGATGGACACCAATACCAAAACCGTACTGCGCCTTTCGGCTGTGGTAGTCACTATGGGGGCATTGGCCTGGGCGTCAGTGCCATTTTACGATTGGTTCTGCCGGGTCACTGGCTTTGGCGGGGTGACTGGCGTGGCAAGTTCCGGGTCGGACACGATATTGGATCAGACGATTAAGATCCGCTTTGACGGCTCACTGGACCGCGATATGCCATGGAAATTCAAACCCATGGTCCGTGAGATGGAATTGCGCATCGGGGAAACTGGATTGGCATTTTATGAGGCCTACAACCCCACCGACCGGCCCGTCGCCGGATCAGCCGCCTATAATGTAACACCATATGAGGCAGGCGGGTTTTTCACCAAGATTGACTGCTTTTGCTTTGAAGAGCAAATCCTGCAACCCGGCCAGCGGGTGGAAATGCCCGTGACCTTCTATGTCGACCCTGAGATCGTGACAGACCGCGACGCAAAATACACACATACGATCACTTTGGGATACACATTTTACGAAATCGACCTGCCCGAGGCCCAAGCGGCCCTTGCGCAGAACGCTGAACCCGATACAACAATAAACTAAGCAATCGTGCGAGGGAACTAGACAGATGGCACATGAAAAGAACCACGATTATCACATCCTGAACCCCTCGGCCTGGCCGCTGTTGGGTGCCTGTTCAGGGTTTGTTATGCTCTTTGGGGCAGTATTATACTTCCACGATCACGGCCCTTGGATCTTGTTGATGGGTCTGGTGGGCGTGCTTTATGTGATGTTCGGCTGGTGGTCTGATGTTGTGACCGAAAGCATGGTGGGCGATCACACACCGGTTGTGCGGATCGGTCTGCGCTATGGGTTCATCATGTTTATCATGTCGGAAATCATGTTTTTCGCGGCGTGGTTCTGGGCGTTTTTCAAAAATGCGATGTACCCAATGGGGCCGATGTCACCCATCAAGGATGGGGTTTGGCCGCCGGTTGGAATTGAAACCTTTGACCCTTGGCACCTGCCGCTGATTAACACACTGATCTTGCTGTGCTCGGGCTGTGCTGCAACTTGGGCGCACCACGCCTTGGTACATGGAAACAACCGCGAAGACATGAAAAAGGGCCTGGCCCTGGCGATCGCCCTGGGTGCGATTTTCACTGTATTCCAGGCCTATGAGTATAGCCACGCGGCCTTTGGCTTCTCCGGCAATATCTATGGCGCGACATTCTTTATGTCGACGGGCTTTCACGGCGCGCATGTGATTATCGGCACGATCTTCCTGTTCATTTGCCTGTTGCGCACGATGCGTGGGCACTTCACGCCAGAGCAGCATGTCGGCTTTGAGGCCGCTGCCTGGTACTGGCACTTTGTGGATGTGGTCTGGCTGTTCTTGTTTGCCGCCGTTTACATCTGGGGTGGCTAACGTGTCATGATGTTGGGTGCACGGTGTTGGCACCCACGATAGAAAATCCAAGGGTGCGCCGTTATGGGGCACCCTTTTTCCGTTGAGGGATGTGATGGACACGCATCTCACCGGCAATTCAACCTTGGCCAATATGGCCTGCACCCCGGTCTCACTTTTGAACACCGCAGTACCGTGAGTCGGCTTTGGATCTGCGCAAGGGTGTTCTGGCGTGAAATCTACACCGACACCTGAGGACTTGGGCTTGTTCGCAGACCCCTGCTTGATATAGGTGCTTGGACCCTTTTCATTTTCTGCCAGGTTTCATGCGCCGTATCCTTATCCCCGTCATTTTTGGTCTGGCCGGCATTGCTGTGCTGGTTTGGCTTGGAGCGTGGCAGGTGCAACGGCTCAGTTGGAAGCAGGATGTTCTGGCTCAGATTGACGCCCGCATTGCCGCTGATCCTGTGGCTGTACCTGCATTGCCTGATCCTGAGCGTGATCAATATCTATCCGTTCATGCAACCGGTCAGTGGCATTCCGATATGCTGCGCGTTCTGGTCAGCCAGAAACAGGTAGGGGCAGGGTATCGTCTGATCTCGGCCCTACAGATGGCAGAGCGCACAGTTCTGGTGGACCGCGGATTTATCAAGGTGGATGGGGCTGCGCCGGATGCAGTGCCCGGTGACATCACCATCACCGGCAATTTGCTGTGGCCGGATGATCGCAACTCATCAACCCCTGAAAACGATGTGGCAGGTAACATCTGGTTTGCCCGCGATATTGATCAGATGGCAAAACAGCTGGGCAGCGATCCATTATTGATCATTGCGCGCAAAACGTCTTCGGTTGACGCTGGTGTGACGCCTTTGCCCGTAGACAGCGGCGCAATTCCAAACGATCACCTGTCTTATGCGATCACCTGGTTTTCACTTGCCTTTATCTGGGCGATGATGACCCTTTACTTCCTGTGGCGCCAACGCCACCCGACACAATAGGCCTGAACACATGCAGTATATTTCAACCCGTGGCGATGCTCCGATCCTTGGTTTTGAAGCCGCCATGCTGACTGGCCTTGCGCGTGATGGCGGGCTGTATCTGCCCGACAACATCCCGCAGATGAGCCATGATGATATCGTCGCTCTGCATGGTCTCAGCTATGAGGAGGTGGCCTTTCGGATCATGCACCCCTATCTGGGCGAGGCCTTCAGCGATGATGAATTCCGCGGCATAATTGCGCGCGCTTACGAGGGTTTTGGGCATGCCGCACGCGCGCCGCTAAAACAACTGGATCAGGGGCATTTCCTGCTCGAGCTGTTTCACGGCCCCACATTGGCGTTCAAAGATTTTGCCATGCAGATGATAGGCGAGTTGTTTCAGTTCTCATTGAAACGCTCGGGCCAACGGGTGTGCATCGTCGGGGCCACATCCGGTGATACCGGATCAGCCGCGATTGAGGCATTTCGTGGCCTGGACGCCGTTGATGTGTTTATCCTTTATCCGCATGGCCGGGTGTCCGAGGTGCAGCGCCGCCAGATGAGCACACCTACCGAAAGCAACGTGCATGCGTTGGCAATGGACGGTCATTTTGATGACTGCCAGGCACGGGTCAAAGACATGTTCAACGATTTTGAGTTCCGCGATGCCGTGGGGCTGGCCGGTGTGAATTCGATCAACTGGGCGCGCGTGCTGGCGCAGGTGGTGTATTACTTTACCTCTGCCGTGGCGTTGGGCGCACCCCATCGCAAAGTGTCCTTTACTGTGCCCACCGGCAATTTCGGGGATATTTTTGCGGGCTACATCGCCAAAAAGATGGGCCTGCCCATTGATCGGCTGGTGGTGGCGACCAACCAAAAC
>DFBW01000099.1:0-6947 GCA_002366775.1 Roseovarius sp. UBA3070
ACCTCAACTAAAGTGGCCCCTTTTTACGCCGCGATTTAGACCCTTTTTACTCCGCGATTGACATTCTGGACGGCCTACGCGGTCTTGTCAGTCTGGGCCACGAGTATTCCGTTAAGCACGATTTGACTGAATTTCTCACCTATTTCCTCGGCTGACATTTCGCCGTCTGGAAAGTACCATCGGTGACTCCAGTTGCACATGCCAATGATGGCCAATGAAATCATTTTGGCGCTCAACCCTGCGCCGCCAAACATCCCTTCGGCGACACCTTCCTCGATAATTTCTATCATCGCGGCATCAAAGCGTTCCGAAAGGCTCTTCATTTCCCGGGCCCATACGCTGTCTTTGTTTGCGACACGCGCCATGTCTTCCTGGACGTACAGATAAAGATAGGGAAAATGCCGCCCATAAGATTTCATCAGCTCGACAATAAAGGATTCCATCTTAACTTTGGGATTAAGATTGCTACTTCTTATTTCCTCAACCATGGCGACATTCCCGCGGACCGCCATGTGAACAAGTTGCTGGAATAATTCTTCTTTTCCGGAAATGTAGTAATAAATCGAAGCCCGGTCTATGCCAATTGCCTGCGCGAAATCATTCATGCTGGCCCCGCCAAAGCCTTTCTGGCGAAATATTTCGCCGGCCACTTCGAATAATTGATTTCGCCGCTTATGATACTCCGGATCACCGGATTCCAACGCCTGACGGCGCCGCATCTCAATATTGCTTTTTCCGGTGGTGGGTTTACGCATTTTCACAAGTCTCAAGCGGTTTTCGGGCTTATAGGCATTCAAACCACCCAGCGCAACTTTGCCGTCTGTCCGCAGCAGAAATGGATTCTGTCAACATGCGTGTTGACAGAACGCATCAACGTCCGCATGCTGGTCTCATGGTGATATGGCGCGACTAATCGTCACTGTCCCAACAGCATAGTGTGCGGGCTCGTCTCTGAGATGATCCGCAAGCCGGGCTTGGGAGGGCCAGACGCATGCACACCCATTCCAAAGAGAGGTCAGCACAGGACGCGTGGTCCCGCACGCAGTCGATGCAGCGCGAGGGTGCTGCTGCTGCGGCAAAGCGCGCTTTGGGGACGGCTGCCTACAGGGATGCATGGGCAGATGCCGGGATTTCTGACGCCGACAGTATTGCAAATAATTGGGATGCGATTCCGTTTCTGAAGAAAGAAGACCTGATCGAAAGTGTCCGGCAATCGCCCCCTTATGGTGATCGGCTGGCTGTGCCTCAGAGCGACATCGCGCATGTCTTTGTGGCGCCGGGGCCGCTTTACATGCCCTATACTGCGGGTGATCTGGACCGCATCGCGGCCTCGTTTGCTGCGGCGTTGCTCTCTTGCGGCCTGCAGGCCTCTGACACTGTCGATCAGACAACCATGTACAACTGGGTAATAGCAGCAACTGCGCTGGACAAGGCGTTGCTTCAGATCGGGTGCGGCGTCGTGCCGGGGGGAGTTGGCCAAACGGATCGCCATCTGGACGCGATCCGTGACCTTGGCATCAATGCGATCGTGGCGTTTCCAACTTTTCTGGAGCATCTTTTGGAAGTGGCGAGCCAGCAAGGGCAACCGCTGCCCCTGCGTAAAGCTGCCGTGATGGGCGAACTCAGCCATCCGGATGCAAAGGCGCGCATGCGACGCGATCATGGGATTGAGGCGCGCGAGTTTTATGGCACAGCAGATGTCGGGGCGGTTGCATGGGAATGCGCCGAAGGCTGCGGTATGCATCTGCGCGACGACCTGCTGGTCGAATTTATTGATCCGGCCACGGGCCTGTTGGCCGAGCCGGTCGCGGGAAGCCCGGTTGAGATCGTGGTGACTGACCTGCATCGCCAGGCAATGCCAATCATCCGGCTGAGAACGGGTGATCTGATAGACGGGCTGGAAACCGGGCCATGTGCCTGCGGTAATCCGGCGCCCAGATTTAGCCGCATCATTGGACGCTCCAGTGAAATCACCAAGGTCAAGGGCATGTTTGTGGTGCCGCGGCTGGTTCAGGATGTGTTTGCCGCACAGGATATCCAGCGAAACTTCTGCCTTCATGTCCGCCGTTCGGAAAATCAACAGGATATATTGGCACTGGCCGTCGCAGGCCCGCCACTAAAGAACATTCAAGTGATCAAAGCCGGTGTCGAAGCTGCGCTCAGATTGAAGATCGAGATCGAATTTGTTGATGACCTTCCAGACCATGGACCAAGGCTGGTGGATGAACGCGTGATCGGGCAAAAAACATGACAATTCACGATCAGACCATACAGTCAGACGCGCATGAGCCAGCCGGCGAGCCGGTTCTCAAAGTGCGCAACCTTCACCTGGCCTTCGGTGCGGTAAAGGCGCTGGATGATATATCCCTGGATATCATGCCCGGTGAAATCCTTGCCATTGTCGGGCCCAACGGTGCAGGCAAAAGCTCGCTGCTCAACTCGATCAGCGGCTTTTACACGCCAACCCAGGGGACGATTTCGTTTCTCGGGCAGGAATTGATCGGGATGAGTGCCAATCAGGTTGCTCACCTCGGGCTGGCCCGCACATTTCAGAACATTCAGTTGTATCTTGGCATGTCCACTCTCGACAACCTCTTGTCGGGTCGTCACATCCATTCGCGTGGCGGGATTTTAAGCGCCATTCTTCGCCCATGGGGGCGCCGGGACGAGATAAAGCAACGCAAAGCGGTTGAGGAAATCATGCATTTCCTTGAGCTTCAACCCTATCGTGACGTGCCGGTCGGCACCTTCGGATACGGCATCCGCAAACGGGTGGATCTGGGTCGGGCACTGGCCATGGAGCCAAATCTGCTGTTGCTCGACGAGCCGATGGCGGGAATGACCATAGATGAAAAAGAAGACATGGTCAGGTTCATCCTGGAACTGCGGGAACGCCGGGGCATTCCAATTGTCCTGGTTGAACACGACATGCAGGTTATTTCGGAAATTGCCGACCGCGTGGTGGTACTCGACTGGGGACGCCATGTTGCGACTGGGACACCGGATACGGTTCTGCGCATTCCTGAAGTTGTCAGCGCATATTTGGGGAGCGATGACACATGATTGAGCCCGGTTGCGACACTATTCCCAAGTTTATCTTCCGTAACGCGGACGCCATACCCGATTCCATTGCAATGCGGCGCAAGGCTTTGGGAATCTGGCATCGGATCACATGGTCTGATCTGGGCCGCGAGGTCGAACGGATCGCCGCGGGTCTCATGGCGTTTGGTGTCGACGATGAGACCTGCATCGCGGCAATCGGCAACAACGAGCCTGAGCTGTTCTGGGTCGAAGGTGCGATCCAGGCGGTGGGAGCCGCTGCAACTTGTCTCTATCCTGACATCACGGAGGATGAACTGCTCGCCAGTCTGCAAGACTGTGGTGCAAAGGTCGTCTTTGTCGAAGATCAGGAACAAAGCGACAAGATGCTAGCCGTTGCTGACCGGGTCGATCTGCAGGCCGTCGTCTATTGGGACGAACGGGGGATGGAGGGGTATGATGATCCGCGTATGATGTCGCTAAATCAGCTCTGCTGCAGGGGCGACGATGCGCTGGCCGCACAGCCGTCTGTTGTCCACGACCGTGTGCAAGCAGGCGGCGCAGACGATTTGGCCGTCATAATTTATACTTCGGGAACGACAGGGCGCCCCAAAGGCGTGATGGGGTCGCACCGCTATCTGCTGGATGTGGCAGACCGATGGTGCCAATTGCTGGGCGTCACACCCGGCGCGAATTACGTCAGCTACATTTCGCCGGCCTGGGCCACCGAGCAATACCTGGGCCTTGCGTTGGGCGTCTCGCTGCCGATGGTTGTCAACTTCCCCGAAGAGCCGGAAACGGTTGCTGCGGATATGCGCGAAATCGGCCCGGAATTCCTGTTTTACAGCCCGCGTCAGTGGGAAGGGGTGGTGGCATCGACCGAGGCCAAGATGCGCGACGCATCCCCTATTATTTTGGCGATCTATCGCTGGGCGATGCACACGCTGTCAGAAACCTTTGGCGATCAGAGGCTGGGTGCACGCATCCGGCGAAAGCTGGCTGACATACTGGTCGGTCGGGCGGTGCGCGACCGGCTGGGGTTTACCCATCTCAAGACGGCGGTGAATTCGGGCAGTACGCTAAGCCCCGAGGTTTTCGAGTTCTTCCACGCACTCGGCGTGAGCCTGCGCAATGTTTACGGCTTCACCGAAATTGGCATCGTGACCGCGACAAGTGACGACGATCCGTCAAACACGGTCGGTAAGGTTTTACACAGCGCCTATGGCGAGGACCCGCTGCAAATTCGTATTCATGAGGGCGAAATTCAGGTGAGGGGGGGTGTCGTGTTTGACGGTTATCTGAACCACGCCAACGCGGTAACGGATAAGTTGACATCCGATGGCTGGATCCAGAGCGGCGATGCGGGGATGATTGGTGAAGATGGGCGGCTTACCTATCTGGACCGGCTGGACGATCTGCGACAGCTAAACAACGGTGAACGGATTGCGCCGCAATTCATCGAAACCAACGTCCGTCTAAGTCCGTTCATCCGGGACGTCATCGTTGTCGGGGGCGGGCGCGAAAGCACTGCGGCTTTGATCGACATTGATATGGATATGGTTGGGCACTGGGCAGAGCAGCGCCAGATTTCATTCACGTCGCAGTTCGATCTGTCACAAAACGCAAGGGTCTGCGACCTGATCCGCGTTGAGGTGCAGGCGATCAACTCGTCCCTTCCGGATTATAGCCAGATTACAAGATTTTTGAACCTTTTCAAACCGTTTGATGCCGATGAAGGCGAGCTGACCCGCAGCCGAAAACTACGCCGGTCTGTGATTGAAACCAAATACTGCGACTTGATTGATGCGCTCTATGGCGATGATCTTTCTCATACCATGACCATCGAGATGAAATATCAGGATGGCCGCACAAAGATGCTCAGCTCACCGGTTTCCATCTGCATTGTAGAGGGAGCCGATCAATAAAGATCAGCAGGACGGCCCTGGCAATACGCGGGTTTGATCGTCGATCAGATGTCAGAGGACGGGCCATCGGACAGGCAGAATTACAGAGGAGGACGACATAATGAAACCGTTACAACAGGGAGAAATAAAAATGAAAAATATAAGAAAAATGGCCAGAACAACTCTTGCCGCGATGCTGGTTGCCGCCGGTTTGGCAGGTTCAGGAGCCTGGGCCAGCGAAACCTACAAGATTGTCAGCTTGCTGGATTATTCGGGCCCGTTTGCCAATCGCGGCAAGCCCGTCGAACAGATGCAACGCCTGCTCGTGGACTGGTACAACGAAACCCGCGGCGCGGAACGTGGTGTTTCCATCGAGCTGGACCCGGTCGATACCGGCTATGACCAAGCTAAGACTGTGCAGGCCTACGAGCGCGCCCTGCAAGATGATAAGCTGATTGGGTTTGTGACTTTTGGGTCGCCAAACGTGATCGCCCTTCAGAACCGGCTGCCTGAGAACAAGTTCCCCGCAGTTCATGGCGGCCCGTCCTACAGCCTGATGGAAAAAGGCAGCTGGGTGTTCACCCCTCTGAATGACTACGCACGGTATTTCGCAGCAGCCGTGGATTGGCGCCTGGCGTCCTGGGAGGGCTCAGAAGATATGAAGGTTGCCTTTGCCACCTTTGACGGCAGTTCCGGCCGGGATTGGGCCGAGGGGCTCAAAAACCGGATGAGCGACAGGAACATTGTTATCGTTCTGGAAGAGTTCATCTCGCCACGCGCTCTGGAAGTCACGGTGAATGTCGAGCGGATCATCGAAGCCGATCCCGATTTCGTGATTGTCGCCGGTACTGACCAGCTTCAGCCGATGATTCTGAGCGAGCTGCATGCCAATGATTTTGACATGACCAGAGTGTTGAATTCTCAGCACGAAGGTCTTGGGTTGTTGGATCTGCTTGGAGTGCCCGGCGAGGTGCTGGAAGGGGCCTATGAGGTCACCACCGAGAACTACGCTGATCAAACGACCGAAGCCTTTAAGATCTATGACGAACGCAAGGACAACTACGACACCCGCTGGGCTGCGGACACCTTGCTGCATTATCCGTCAATTATGGTGATGCTCGATGCCATTGACCGCGCAATCGAAAAGAATGGCGGTGACAGGATTTCGGGACAACAGGTCTATGACGAATTGGCGAATGGTACCTTCGATGGTCGTGGTCTGCTCGGGGACATCAAGTTCAGCAATGAAACTGATCCCACGCTTGGCGCCGCAGCGGTTGTCATTCTGCAGCAAAAAGACGGCCAGATTACTCAGGCCAGTGACTTCATTCCACTCGAAAACTGATGAAACCAGAGTCGGCCCTGTTGGGTCGGCTCTCTCGCCCGGGCTTTCATGCTCGGGAGGCAAATTTTGCAGGAAACAGGTTCAGAGATGAAAAGTCGTAACAAAGACAAGACAGCCGCCCCGGACGACGCGCTTCTTGTCGCGAAGAATCTGGAGGTCCGGTATCAGGGGAGTATTCTGGTTCTCAAGAATGTTTCCTTTTCGGTCGCAGAAGGCGAGATTGTCGCCCTGCTGGGCAGCAATGGCGCTGGCAAGTCGACCACACTCAAGGCCATATCCAGTTTGATCCAGTCCGAAGAGGGCCAGGTGACGGAGGGGACTATCACCTATGCCGGTCATCGGATCGAGAACGACGATCCGGTGCGCACCGTTCGCCGCGGGATCGTGCAGGTGATGGAAGGCCGCCGGGCGCTTGAGCATATGAGCGTTGAACAAAACCTTCTGGTCGCCTCCGCCGTCACCGGAATGGGCAAGGCCGAAACCCGCGCCAAAATAGACGAGGTGTTCGATCTGTTCCCGGTGCTGGCAGAATACCGGAACCGTCAGTCGGGGTATCTATCCGGGGGGCAACAGCAAATGATGGTCATCGGGCGGGCCTTAATGACCCGTCCCAGGCTGCTCTTGTTAGATGAGCCATCTCTGGGGCTGTCGCCGCTGCT
>DFBW01000099.1:7018-7314 GCA_002366775.1 Roseovarius sp. UBA3070
GCGGCTATGTTTTGGAAAACGGCAGAATTGTCATGGAGGGTAGCCGCGATGAGTTGCTCGGCAATGAGGATCTGCAGGAATTTTATTTAGGTATCGGTGCCTCGGGTTCGAAAAAGAACTTCCGGGACGTCAAACAATACCGCCGCCGTCGCCGGTGGGTAGGTTGAAAAGGGCATCATGCACATGGAAATTCTACTGAAAGTCCTGTACGCGGGCATCACTACCGGAGCAATCTACGCTGCTGTCGCAGTTGGCTTCAATGTGATCTATCGGTCGGGCCGGGTCTTTAACATCGC
>DFBW01000208.1:0-1360 GCA_002366775.1 Roseovarius sp. UBA3070
CAAAGACGTTGAACTGTCCGCCTCCGTGCTGAAAGTCAAAAAAGAAATCGCCAAAGCTCAGGCCGCAGCCGCCTGATCACTTGACGATTTAGGAAGAAATTGCAGCCCTGCCGACAACGGCGGGGCTGTTTCCATTTGTCGCCTTTTGCTTGGCGTGGCATCGGTCTATATCAAATCTGAATGACCCAAGCCCTTCGCATATTCTCAGCCTTTGCCCTGTCATTGATGCTGGTTGTAACCTCGCTCAGCATGGCCGTGGCGCGTGGGGCATCTGGCCCGTCGGGGCAGTTGGTGATCTGCACCGGCAGCGGGCCGGTGATGATCAATGTTGATGCCGAGGGCCAACCTACCGGGGCTGCACATATCTGCCCCGAGGCCGCTCTCAGCCTGATCCAAACGGGGTTTGACAGCCCGGATGTGTCCTTAGCTGCTGACGTCGGCGTGATTGCCTTTGTGCCATCATTTGCCTCGCCACAGGCGGTTGAGACTTTCGGGCGTGCTCGGGCGCGTGCGCCGCCTCTGTGGGCCTGATCGTCAATTCACCCCCAAATCAACCAAATCTAAATAAAGGAGAGGCATCATGTCTTTCAAATCCACGTTTCTGGCAGGGATTGCCACCCTTGCCATGTCTTTGCCAGCCCTGGCCGGCGCACCGTTTGAAATCCACGATTCCTATGCCCGGTCATCCAATACCAAGGCCGGAGCCGCATTTTTGATGATCCACAACCATGGGAAAGAAGATGACCGCCTGATTGGCGCAGCTTCGGATGTGGCGGCGCGGGTTCAATTGCACACCCATATCGAAGACGACAACGGCGTGATGCAGATGCGCCATGTTGAGGAAGGCTTTATCGTGCCCGCCGACGGTATGTTGGAAATGGCGCGCGGCGGTAAACACATCATGTTCATGGGCCTGAATGCGCCGCTTGAACAGGGTGATTTTATCCCCGTTACCCTGATTTTTGAGAAGGCTGGCGAGGTGGAAATCCGCATCGAAGTTGATCAGGAGCGCAAGGCCTCAGAGGCCGCCGGTCACACGCACGAACACAGTTCGGACTGATAAACAGATGAGTGGTGCGGATGGGGGGCTATGTGCAGTCCAGCATTCGCGCCACCCAATTGGGTACCACGTCGGTTGCGGGCCCATAATGAGCCTCGGCAAAATCCCGGCTGTTGGCGCAGGGCTCCAGGTTCAACTCAACGGTATGCGCGCCCAGTCGCCCCGAATGCTGGGCATAGGCCGCCGCAGGGTAAACTTGCCCTGAGGTGCCGATGGAAACGAAAACACCTGCATCGCTTAGTGCAGGGTCAATCACGTCCATCCCATAAGGAACTTCACCAAACCAGACCACGTCAGGCC
>DFBW01000208.1:1497-13201 GCA_002366775.1 Roseovarius sp. UBA3070
GTTATAAAACCGGTGCACCAGTGCCGGATCACGCGCAAACCCTTCGGGGGTGGCCACATCCTCAATTGCGTGCTCTGCCCACAACCCATCTGCATCCCGAAACGTGCCCAGCCCGCTTTGTGCAGAAATGCCGGCACCTGTCAGCACAACGATCTTATTCATGACGCAGTATAGTGCATTTTTTGCCTCAACGTTGTGAAACCAATGGGGTAAACCAGTATTATTTACAGCGTAGAGATTGCCCAAGATGTTTCAAGATACCTCGCCGATTTATCAGTTTCGCGGCCCCCTTGGCATCCCTGTCCAAATCGGAAGCTCGTTGGGCATGTTGGTGCTGTTTTATGTCTTCATGTCAGGTGGTGACCTGATCAGCACCCTTGGGATTGTCGCCATGTTGGTGGCGTCGATCTTTTTGCACGAGATGGGCCATGCCTGGGCCAGTGAAATTCAGGGCGTCCCGGTGCGCCGGATCATGCTGTACGGCGGTGGCGGGTTTTGTGAAAGCAAACGGTCTGCCAATGCCTGGCAGCAGGAGTTCATCGTGGCCATGGGCCCGATTGTGAACCTGACGCTTTGGGCGTTTGCCTCGCTGGGCGAGCACTATTTGTGGATGTCGGTGATCTCAGACCCATCGGCGATGGCGACCCCCGGCGCAATGGCGGGGGATCTGCGCGTGATCCTGGCAGCTCAATTGGGGCTCTTTGCACTGATCAACGGGTTTCTGGCGGTCTTTAACCTGATCCCGGTGCAGCCCCTTGATGGTGGCAAGCTTCTGCATCTGGCGCTGTTGCGGGTGATGGCGCCGATGTCGGCAATGAAGGTGGCAGGTTCCATCGGCCTGATCCTGTCGGTCCTGTGGATACCGGCGATGCTGGTTGCCTATGTTTCAGGTTGGTGGATTTTGTTTTTTGTCCCTTCAATTCCAACGCATTTTGCCATGGCCAAGGGGCGGCTTGCGTGATGCGTGTGCTGTTTGTCTGTCTGGGCAATATCTGCCGCTCGCCTGCTGCCGAAGGCGTGTTTCGCCACCTGGCGCCGGACGTGACAAGTGACAGTGCCGGCACCGGCCACTGGCATGTGGGCGAGCCACCATACGGCGCGATGCAACAGGCCGCAGCCGCACGCGGATATGACCTGTCTGATCTGCGCGCGCGGCAATTCACCTCGGTTGATTTCACACGGTTTGATCTGATCATCGCCATGGACGCGGCCAACCAGCGCAATATCGAAGTGTTGCGCCCGGCTGATATCACTACGCCTGTGCATTTGTTCACCGATTATGCGCCGAATCAGGGCATGACGGTGCCCGATCCCTATTACACCCGTGATTTTGACGGGGCTTTGGATTTGATCGAAGCAGCATCACAAGGGCTGAAATCCAGCCTTTGACGGCGTGTTTTAAGAAAACCCGAAGAGCCCATTAATCTGAGGGAAAAACATATGTGCGTATCCTCGGATTGGCTTGCCCGCCCGCCTTTGTACGGCTCATGTGAAATGCAAGGAGTCCCTTTGTTATGCCCATCACCTATCTGAAATCTACGCAAGGACAGCCGCCTCAGGCGATGCCTGACGTTAGCGATACTGTGCAGACCATGCTGGGCCGCATCAAGGCAGGTGGCGCGCAAGTGGCGTTGGAGTATGCAAAGCAATTGGATGGCTGGCAGGGTGACGTGAGCGTAACATCCGATCAGATCGCGCGCGCCATTGCCGCCACACCCCAGGGGCTGAAAGACGATATCGGCTGGGCGCATGATAACATCACCCGATTTGCCCAAGCACAGCGCGCAACTGCTCTGGATATGGAGGTGGAATTGCGGCCGGGCCTGATTGCGGGGCAAAAGCAGATCCCGTTGCAGGCGGCTGGGTGTTATGTGCCCGGGGGGCGCTATTCGCATATTGCCTCGTCGCTGATGTCGATCGCCACCGCACGGGTTGCCGGTGTGCCGGATATCACCGCGGTGACGCCGCCAAATGGTGCCGGGGGTATTCCCAATGAGATGCTCTATGCCATGCACCTTGCAGGGGCGACGCGCATTTTGACCTTAGGAGGTGTGCAGGGCGTGGCAGCGATGGCCTTTGGCCTGTTCGCAGCGCCCCCGGCGGATATTCTGGTTGGGCCGGGAAATGCCTATGTAGCCGAGGCCAAACGGCAGCTTTTTGGCCCTGTGGGTATTGATATGTTAGCCGGACCCACCGACAGCCTGGTGTTGGCGGATGAAACCGCAGACGCGATGACTGTGGCGATTGATCTTGTGGGGCAAGCAGAACATGGGGCGACAAGCCCGGTTTGGCTGGCCAGCACAGATGCGCAACTGGCCCGCGATGTGCTGCGCATGGTTCCGGATTTGATAGACAAACTGCCCGATCCCAACCGGTCAGCGGCCCTCAACGCATGGGGCGATCTGGCCGAGGTGGTGATCTGTGACAGCCGCGAGGATATGGCACAATACAGCGATGCCAAAGCGCCCGAGCATTTACATGTGCAGGCCGCTGATCTGCCATGGTGGCGGGATCGGTTACTGACCTATGGCTCGCTGTTTCTGGGGGCTGATACAACGGTGACATTTGGGGACAAGGCCGCAGGCCCCAACCATGTTCTGCCCACTTCGGGGGCTGCGCGTTACACTGGTGGCCTCAGCGTGCACAAATTTCTCAAAACTGTGACCTGGCAACAGGTGGATGAGCGCAGCCGCACGGAACTGGCGCGTGTCAGCGCCAGCATCAGCCGGGCAGAAGGGATGGAGGGCCATGCCCTGACTGCTGATATTCGTCTGAAATCTTAGGTTGCGCAGTGTTGAAAACGCTTTAGCTGGCTTCGCTCGACATCCCGTTAAGTTAGCCCATCAGCCCCGACACTATGCCATCCAGCCAGGCGCGCAGGCCATTGACCATCTCAACATACGACATCAACACAGCCTTCATGGCAGGCACCATTTCGGCCAATTGTGGCGCGAACATATAGAGCAACAGCCCAAGGACAGCCAAGAACACGATCATCATAAAGCCGCGCCGGAACCCACTTGTGCGAGGCGGCAGCGGATGCTCAACGTCGCTGGTATCCGTTACTGTGGCTTGAATGGGGTTGCCTGCGCTGAGCGAGGAATTGATTTCGTCGATATCAGGCAGCAGATTGCGCCGCGTGCCTGTGCCTAAATCGGGAAGATCATCTTCATCAGAGGCGTGTTCTGGCTCGCCACGCAACAACGCCATGCGGGCCTGTGCCTCTCGGCTGCGTTTGGCGGCTTCATCGTCACCAGCTTCCAAACCCAGATCAGGTTGGGTTTCCAGCCCGGTGATTTCTTGTTCGCGTGCCGCACGTTCGAGGTCGGCCTCTTCTTTCAGGACATCAGTAACGGAAGGGTCAAGCTCCTGTCGCACCGGGCGTGTATCTGCTTCGGGCTCAGGCTCACCTTCAGGTTCGGCTACAGGTTCTGCCACAGAGTCGGTCGGCGCATCCCAGGTTTGCTCGTCTTCAGAATTATCCGCTGCTTGCGGGGCAGAATCCGGGTGGTTTTGAAACCATGTATCCCCACAGTTCGAGCATTGCACATCTCGACCATTCGCCGGGATCACTTCATCCGGGACTTCATATTGCGCTTCACAATTTGGGCATATTAGCCTCATCTTGCCACCTATACCCTACAACCTATTGCCGGTCTTACTTTAGTTCTTTCAGCATATGCCGGATCGTATAGCTGGAAAAGAGTAAAGAAAACAGGTGCCGAGATGATTGCACATATGTGTCCTCTGAGGCATTGAGGGGGAAGGAACAAGGGGGCAGCCCGTGATCGAGCTGGAAAATGTGGCCTATAGCTATGGCGGTGGCGAGTTGTTGAGTGAAATATCGCTCAAGCTGGCGCCGGGGTCGTTTCATTTTCTGACGGGACCATCAGGGGCGGGCAAGACCACGCTGCTGAAATTGTGCTATGGGGCATTGATACCCACGGCAGGGCATGTACGCCTGTTTGACGAAGATGTGCGCGGTATGGACAGCGATGCAATTGCGATGATGCGCCGCCGGGTGGGCGTGGTGCATCAGGATTGCCAGTTTCTGGATCACCTGCCGTTGGCGGATAATCTGGCGATGCCGCTGATGGTGTCGGGGCGTGATTTGCTGGCTGAGCAGGCCAATCTGAAAGAACTGATGAATTGGGTCGGGTTGAGCGCGCGCGCGGATGCCTTGCCGCCCGAATTGTCGGGGGGCGAGCGCCAACGTGCTGCGGTGGCGCGTGCTGTTATCATGTCGCCCGATGTGGTGCTGGCAGATGAACCCACCGGAAATATCGACTGGGAAATGTCGCAACGGTTGCTGCGCCTGATGATTGAGCTGAACCGCATGGGCAAGACGATCATGATTGCCACGCATGATATGGCGCTGATCCGTGCGGCCAAATCACAAGTGCAGGCGCGGGTGCTGCGGATTTCCAACCGGCGCTTGCAACTGGCGGGGGCCGATTTATGAGCCCCCCTGATTTGAGACAAATCACATCATTTCTGATGGGGGATGCCCAGGCCGAGCGGGTTGTGCCTCCCACTGGCTATACGGCGACGCTGACTTTGTTTACCGCCGCTGCTATGGCATTTCTGGCGGTATTTGCATTGGCCCTGTCTTTAGCCACGGGCCGATTGGCCGACCGTTGGGGCGAAGAGTTGGCGCGCTCGTCTACCATCCGCATTTCTGCCCCATCCGATCAAATGGCAGGCCAGACAGCCGCCGCGTTGAAGGTGCTGGAAACAACCAAGGGCGTGACCTCGGCCCGGGCCTTGGACGCTGCAGAACAACGCGCTTTGCTGGAGCCCTGGTTTGGGCCAGACGTACCTGTGGACACGCTGCCAATCCCGCAACTGATTGAAGTTATTGAAGATGCCTCGGGCTTTGATGCCGATGGGCTGCGGTTGCGATTGCAAGCTGAGGTGCCTGGTGCTGTGCTGGATGATCACACGCGATGGCGGCGGCCTTTGGTGCGTGCGGCCTCTCGGTTGCGCCTTTTGGGCTGGGTCTCGCTGATCCTGATCGGGGCAGCCACCGCCGCGATGATCACGCTGGCGGCCAATGCGGCCCTGTCGGCCAACGCTCAGGTGATCAAAGTGCTGCGTCTGGTGGGGGCACGCGACAGCTATATCGCGCAGGCCTTTGTGCGGCGTTTCACAATTCGTGCGTTGTTGGGGGCGGCCATTGGTGCCTTGCTGGGATGCATCGCAATTGTCTTGCTGCCCTCGGCGCAGGCGGAAGGCGGGTTTTTGACCGGGCTTGGATTTCGCGGCTGGAGTTGGCTCTGGCCCTTTGTTGTGCCGCCATTGGCCGCAGCGGTGGCCTTTGCTGCCACGCAGGGGGCCGCCCGTAAAACCTTGAAGGACATGCCATGATCTATGCCATCCAATGGATCCGCTCGCTGATCTTTGTGGGGCAAATGTATTTCATGATGCTGGTGTTGGGATTGATTTTCTTTCCCTGGGCAGTGTTCAGTCGCAAAGGCGCGTTGACGGCCTGCCAAACCTATTGCCGTTGGGTATGTTGGACGGCTGGCTGGATGGTGGGGCTGAAAACCGAAGTGCGCGGCACCCCTCCCACAGATGAGGTGATGATCGCCGCCAAACACCAATCGTTTCTTGATATCATCATGATTTTTGGCGCCGTGCCCGCAGGCAAATTCATCATGAAGCGCGAGCTGCTTTATGCGCCGGTTCTGGGCCAATATGGTTTGCGCATCGGCTGTATTCCGGTCAATCGGGGCAAACGCTCTCAGGCGATCAAGAAGATGGTCGCGGATGTGGCGCGTGGAACAGCCCATGCAGGTCAGCTGATCATCTATCCCCAAGGCACGCGCATCGCCCCCGGCGTGAAGGCCCCCTATAAAGTGGGCACCAGTGTGCTTTATACTGAGCTGGGACAGGATTGCGTGCCGGTGTCCACCAACGTCGGGGTGTTTTGGCCGCGCCATGGCATTTATCGCAAACCCGGTCTGGCCGTGGTTGAATTCCTGCCGCGTATCAAGGCCGGTTTGCCAAAAGAAGAGTTTATGGCGCGCCTTGAGGGCGAGGTGGAAACTGCCTCAAACCAACTGATGCGGGATGCGGGGTTTGATCCGGATGCAGTTCATTGAAGACATAGCTGCGCTTGAGGCGCTATACGGCACCCCCGGTGAGGCCTCTTTGCGCAAAGTGGCAACCCGGATGACGCCGCTCTATCGCAAGTGGATCATGGCATCGCGGTTTTGTGTGCTTAGCACTGTGGGTGCGGCTGGCACCGATGGCAGCCCGCGCGGCGATGATGGCCCAGTGGTGCTGGAACTGGATGAGCATACATTGGCCATGCCCGACTGGCGCGGCAATAACCGCTTGGATACGCTCAGAAATATTGTCACGGATGGGCGTATTTCACTGATGTTCATGGTGCCGGGATCAAACACAATCGTGCGTGTGAATGGCGAGGCCAAGCTGAGTGCTGACGCGGATCTATGCGCCCGGTTTGAACAAAAAAACCGCCATCCTGCCACAGTGATCGTGATCCGTATTGCCGAGATGTACACCCAATGTGCCCGCGCGCCACTGCGTGCCGGTCTGTGGTCGCGTGATGACAGTGACGGCTTGCCCAGTGCCGGGGATATTCTGGCTGAGCAAACCAACGGCGAAGTGGGTGGTGCCACCTATGACGCCGATTGGGGTGCGCGCGCCGCCAAAACCATGTGGTAACGCGCGCCGCTATGATCAGGCGTGAATAGCCCCGTCTCCACAGGCCAAAGCCGCCTCGCGCACGGCCTCGGAATAGGTTGGATGCGCATGACAGGTCATTGCCAGATCCTCGGCTGAGGCGCCAAATTCCATGGCCACGCAAACCTCGTGGATCAGATCACCCGCGGCCGGGCCGATGATATGTGCCCCCAAAATGCGGTCAGTTTCTGTGTCCACCAGCAGTTTTACGAAACCATCACCGGCAAACACCGCCTTGGCGCGGCCATTGCCCATGAAGGGAAATTTGCCCACCTTATAGGCGCGGCCCTGTTCCTTGAGGCTCTGTTCCGTCTCGCCGACGTTTGACACCTCGGGGTGGGTATAAATCACACCCGGAATCACGCCATAATTCACATGGCCATGCTTGCCCGCGATCACGCTGGCGGCTGCCATGCCTTCATCTTCGGCCTTATGGGCCAGCATCGGGCCATCAATGGCATCACCAATCGCATAGATGCCCGGCACATTTGTCTGCCATTTGTCATTGGTCTTGATCTGGCCGCGCTCGGATATTTCAACTCCCAGCGCCTCCAGCCCCAGCCCATCAGTATAGGGGCGCCGTCCGGTGGCAACCAACACCACATCGGCGTCTATCTGATGCTCGGTGTCCTTCTTCAACAGCTTATAGGTGACTTTGGCCTTGGTTTTGGTGGCCGCAACCGATTGCACAGCCGCCCCCATGACAAAGGTAAGCCCTTGCTTTTTCAGGGTTCTCTGGAAGGTCTTTTGAACTTCGGCATCCATGCCGGGGGTGATGGCCTCCAAAAACTCGACCACGGTCACAGCGGTGCCAAGGCGTGCATAGACTGACCCAAGCTCAAGCCCGATCACACCGGCCCCAATGACGACCATGGATTTTGGCACCTTGCCCAGCTCCAGCGCGCCGGTGGAGGTGACAACAACCTTTTCATCCACCTCGATGCCCGGCAGCGAGGATGGCTCAGACCCAGGTGCAACGATGATATTTTTCGCCTCGTGGACCTCGTCACCAACCTTGACCTTGCCCGCCTCGGGGATGGATCCCCAGCCTTTCAGCCAGTCTACCTTGTTCTTTTTGAATAGAAATTCGATGCCCTTGGTGTTTTGGCCAACGACATCATCCTTGTAGGCCAGCATGGCTTTCCAATCGACCGAGGGTGATTTGCCCTTCAGGCCCATCTTGGCAAAGTTGTGTTCCGCCTCGTGCAGCATGTGTGATGCATGCAGCAGTGCCTTTGACGGGATGCAACCGACATTCAGGCAGGCGCCGCCCAACGTATCGCGGCCCTCAACGCAGGCTGTTTTGAGGCCCAGCTGCGCGCAGCGGATCGCGGCGACATAGCCGCCGGGGCCCGCGCCGATGATGATGACGTCATAATTTGCCATGAGGTATTCTCCCTTTTTGGGGTCTTGGATATATCATTTTCTACCATGCGCCGAGGCGCCGGCGCTTGCAACTGGATCACTTGCAGCGGCCTCGCAAAGGTGAGGACGGTGAGACCGCTTACAAAATTCATTGTGCCCTCCAGGATGAATTAAGGGGGGCGGAGTGAGCCCCCCTACCAATTACAAATCCATCAACAACCGCCGCGGATCTTCCAGAGCATCCTTCACCCGCACGAGGAACGTCACAGCGCCTTTGCCATCGACGATGCGGTGATCATAGCTGAGCGCCAGATACATCATCGGACGCGCCACAATCTCTCCGTTCACGACCATCGGGCGTTGTTGGATTTTGTGCATGCCCAGGATACCCGATTGCGGTGGGTTCAGGATGGGTGAGGACATCAGCGAGCCATAGACCCCGCCATTGGAAATCGTAAACGTCCCACCCTGCATTTCGGCCATGGACAGCTTGCCATCACGCGCACGCGCGCCTTTTTCAGCAATCGCTTTTTCGATGTCGGCAAAGCCCATCTGGTCGGCGTCACGGATCACCGGAACAACCAGACCTGTGGGCGTGCCTGCGGCAATGCCCATGTGGACGAAGTTTTTGTACACCACGTCAGTGCCATCAATCTCGGCATTCACTTCGGGTACTTCTTTCAGGGCATGCACGCAGGCCTTGGTAAAGAACGACATAAAGCCCAGTTTGACGCCGTGTTTCTTGAGGAACTCGTCTTTGTATTCATTGCGAAGCGCCATCACCTCGGTCATGTCGACCTCATTATAGGTGGTCAGCATGGCGGCGGTGTTCTGGCTTTCCTTCAGGCGGCGCGCGATGGTCTGGCGCAGGCGGGTCATTTTCACCCGTTCCTCGCGTGCGGCGTCATCAGAACTGACTGGTGCGCGTGGTGCAGCGGCAGCAGGGGCCGGTGCGGCGGGTGCCGGTGCCGAGGCCGCTTTGGCCACGTCTTCTTTCATGATGCGCCCATCGCGGCCCGTTCCTGTGATCTGATCGGCCGTCAGGCCTGCTTCGGCCATGGCTTTCTTGGCGGATGGGGCATCTTCGACATCCTTGCCTGAGGCGGCTGTTGGCGCTGGGGCAGGGGCCTCAACCGCTGGGGCGGGGGCCGCACCACCTGCACCGGAGGACATGACAGCCAGTTTGCCGCCGGCTTCAACTGTGCTGCCTTCGGCGGCAAGGATTTCGGACAATATGCCCGAGGCCGGTGCCGGGACTTCGACCGAGACCTTGTCAGTTTCCAGCTCGCACAGCATTTCATCGGCGCTTACGGTGTCGCCAGCTTTCTTGAACCATGTGGCAACTGTGGCTTCGGTGACTGATTCACCCAAAGTGGGAACCATCACATCAACAGATGCACCCCCCGCAGCGGGGGCGGCAGCCGGTTTCGCCGGGGCGGCGGCTGGTGTTTGTGTACCCGCCCCTTCGTTGATGGTGGCCAGCAGCGCATCGACACCTACGGTATCGCCTTCAGCGGCGACAATATCGCCCATGATGCCGGGCGCCGGGGCAGGCACTTCGACAGTCACCTTGTCGGTTTCCAACTCGCAGAGCATTTCATCAGCGGCAACAGGATCGCCGGGTTTTTTGAACCAGGTGGCCACTGTGGCCTCGGTCACGGATTCGCCCAATGTGGGGACACGAACTTCTGTGGACATGGGCTTACTTCCCTTTTGTTGTCAGTGCGGCATCAACCAGCGCTGATTGTTGTGCTTTGTGAGCAGAGGCCAGGCCCGTCGCGGGCGAGGCAGCAGCAGATCGCCCGGCATATTCGGGCCGTGTGTTTTTGGCATTGATCCGCTCCAAAACCCATTCCAGGTTGGGCTCGATAAAGGACCACGCCCCCTGGTTCTTGGGCTCTTCCTGACACCAGACCATTTCGGCGTTCTTAAAACGGCTGAGTTCCTTCACTGCCGCTTGGGCCGGGAAGGGATAGAACTGTTCAAATCGCAGCAGATAGACATCATCAATGCCACGCGCGTCACGTTCTTCCAGCAGATCATAATAGACCTTACCGGCACACATCACCACGCGTTTGATCTTTGCGTCGGGTTTCAGCTTGGTGTCGGAATTGCCATGTTGGGCGTCATCCCACAGCACCCGGTGGAAGGATGATCCGGTGGTAAACTCATCGGCCTTGCTGACGGCCATTTTGTGGCGCAGCAGGGACTTTGGCGTCATCATGATCAGGGGTTTGCGGAACGTACGGTGCATTTGCCGCCGCAGGATGTGAAAATAATTGGCCGGTGTCGTGCAATTGGCCACGATCCAGTTGTCTTGCCCACACATGGTCAAGAACCGTTCCAGCCGCGCCGAGGAATGCTCGGGCCCTTGGCCTTCAAATCCATGGGGCAGCAGGCAAACGAGGCCCGACATGCGCAGCCATTTGCTCTCGCCTGAACTGATGAACTGATCGAACATGATCTGCGCACCATTGGCGAAATCGCCAAACTGTGCCTCCCACAAGGTCAGCGCGTTGGGTTCGGCCAAGGTATAGCCATACTCAAAACCCAGAACAGCATACTCCGAAAGCATCGAATCGATGACCTCGTATTGCGCCTGGCCCGCTCGGATATCGTTGAGCGGGTAATAGCGTTCTTCGGTGTCCTGATTGATGAGACCCGAGTGGCGTTGGCTGAATGTGCCGCGGGTACAATCCTGACCCGACAAACGCACTGGATAGCCCTCAGTCAGGAGCGAACCAAAGGCCAGCGCCTCGGCCGTCGCCCAGTCAAACCCTTCGCCGGTCTTAAACATTTGCCCCTTGGTCTCCAGCAGGCGACCTACGGTTTTATGCAGGGGGAAGCCTTCCGGCGCGGTCGAAAGCGCCTTGCCGATATCTTCAAAGGTCTCGGGTGGAACTGCCGTTTCACCGCGTTGGTAATCCTCATTCTTGCGATCAAGATGAGACCATTTGCCATCCAGCCAATCCGCCTTGTTGGGGCGGTACTCTTTGCCGGCTTCAAATTCATCGGCCAGATAGGCCTGGAATTCGGTTTTCATATCCTCGATTTCACCCTCGGGGATCAGCCCATCCTGAACCAGACGGTCGGTGTAGAGCGCGAGCGTGGTCTTCTGCTTTTTGATCTTCTTGTACATGATCGGGTTGGTGAACATCGGCTCGTCGCCTTCGTTATGACCAAACCGGCGGTAACAGATAATGTCGATTACCACGTCCTTGTGGAACTTCTGACGAAACTCGGTGGCAATGCGTGCAGCGTGAACCACCGCTTCGGGATCATCGCCGTTAACATGGAATATCGGTGCCTCAACCATCAGCGCAATGTCTGTGGGATAGGGGCTGGAGCGGCTGAAATGCGGAGCGGTGGTGAACCCGATCTGGTTGTTCACCACGATATGCATCGTGCCGCCGGTTTTGTGGCCCTTGAGGCCCGACAGGCCAAAACATTCAGCCACAACACCTTGTCCGGCAAAGGCCGCATCGCCATGCAGCAATACGGGCAGCACGCGGATGCGGTCATCATCATTCAGCTGATCTTGTTTGGCGCGGGCCTTGCCCAGAACAACCGGATTCACCGCCTCAAGGTGTGAGGGGTTGGCCGTCAGACTTAGGTGCACTTTGTTGCC
>DFBW01000137.1 GCA_002366775.1 Roseovarius sp. UBA3070
AACGTCGTGCCGTGCCAAACACGCGGGCTGCTATCTCGCCCCGGTTGGCCATTAGGATGGTGTCAAACATATGGTCTGTCTCCTGTCATGCCCGTCTGCATTGTACTGATCTGCTCTGATGTTTTTCTGGTCTGAATGCTCATCGCACCGCGCCCAGCCGTTCACACCAATTCACCCGTTTGCCGCCGTGATAGGCCACTGCAAGCCCCTCGCGGATCATGGTATCGGCCACGTCCTGGCCATCTATTTTCAGGCGGATCAAAGGCCGGTTGTATTTGTCACGCCCCTTCCGCGTAATGGTGATCTCACCGCGTTTGACCAGCTGTCGCAACCGGTCTGTGGCCAGCGCCCCGTGGGCCAGCTCTTCGGCACAGCCCGGATTTGTGGTTTCGGCAGTGTCAAACCCCATCAAACGCGCCGTCATCTTGGGCCGTCCGTTGCACAGCATGGCAATCGTATCTCCGTCATAAACATAGCCCACCTTGCAAGTGGTCTTGATCAGCACCTTTTGGCCTGAGTGGCGCACAGTATACATCCAAATTCCCATGGTCAGCGCGGTCAGTATCAGCGCCTTGCTTACCAATATCAGAAACCGGCGTGACCAAGGTTTGCGGCGCGGCGCAAAATCCGGCGGCGATGCCTTCCCCCCTTTGATCACGCGAAACTTTGGTCTGCGCAGTGACATGCAGACTACATCCGGAACACGCCAAAGCGGGTCTCCTCGATTGGGGCATTCAGGGCTGCGCGCAGGCTGAGGCTCAGCACATCGCGGCTTTTGCGTGGGTCAATGATCCCGTCGTCCCATAGCCGCGCACTGGCAAACAAAGGATGCGACTGGCGCTCAAACATCTCTATCGTAGGGCGCTTGAACTCGGTCTCTTCGTCAGTGCTCCATTCGCCTCCGTTGCGCTCAATTGCATCACGTTTCACAGTGGCCAACACACCTGCGGCCTGTTCCCCCCCCATGACGCTGATGCGGCTATTGGGCCAGGTCCACAGGAACCGCGGCTGATATGCGCGCCCCGACATGCCATAGTTGCCCGCCCCAAATGAGCCCCCGACAAGCATGGTGATCTTGGGCACCGATGTTGAGGCCACAGCCGTCACCATTTTGGCGCCGTGACGGGCAATACCTTCGTTCTCATATTTGCGGCCCACCATGAACCCGGTGATATTTTGCAAGAAAACCAATGGGATGCGGCGCTGACTGCACAGCTCAATGAAATGTGCGCCCTTCTGGGCCGCCTCGGAAAACAGCACGCCGTTGTTGGCCACGATGCCCACCGGGCACCCGTTCACATGGGCAAACCCAGTGACAAGAGTTTCCCCATAGCGCGCCTTGAATTCATCAAAGCGCGACCCATCGACCAGACGGGCAATGACCTCGCGGATGTCATAGGGGGTACGCAGATCAGCAGGCACCACACCGAGCAGCTCGGCGGGGTCGTATGCGGGCTCTTCTGGCGTCTCAAACTGTAGGGTCGCCGCGCTGTGTGCCCCAAGGCTGCCAACCGCACGGCGCGCCAACGCAAGCGCATGTGTATCATCCTCAGCCAGATAATCAGCCACGCCGGAAAGGCGCGTGTGCACATCACCGCCCCCCAGATCCTCAGAGGTCACTTCCTCGCCCGTTGCCGCCTTCACCAGAGGCGGCCCGGCCAGAAAGATCGTGCCTTGTTCCCTCACGATAATTGTCACGTCCGACATTGCAGGCATATAGGCCCCGCCAGCCGTACAACTGCCCATCACCACCGCAATCTGCGGTATGCCTTTGGCACTCATCCTCGCCTGATTATAGAAAATCCGGCCAAAATGATCACGATCCGGGAATACCTCATCCTGATTGGGAAGGTTCGCGCCGCCACTATCCACCAGATAGATGCAGGGCAGCTGGCATTCCTCGGCAATTTCCTGAGCGCGCAGGTGCTTTTTGACCGTCATCGGATAGTAAGTGCCACCCTTCACAGTGGCATCATTGCACACGACCATGCAATCACGCCCCATCACACGGCCCACACCGGCGATCAGCCCGGCACTAGGCGCGACCCCATCATAAAGGCCATGCGCCGCAGTGACTCCCACCTCCAGAAACGGCGATCCCGGATCAAGCAGACCCGCCACCCGGTCGCGCGGCAACATCTTACCGCGGCTCAGATGCCGCTCGCGTGATCTCTCGCCTCCTCCGGAGACGGCCAGATCAGCGGCCTCTTGCACAACGCTTAACGCCTCAAGATGGGCGGCTTCGTTGGCCTTAAAAGTTTCAGATGTAGGCAGGGCTGCACTGGTCAGCTTCATGACGTAACCTCTTTTTGAATTGGCGCGCGCAGCATTTGCGCGAATAGCCGCATAACTCGCTTTGGAACAGTCGAAAAATTGCACAGGACTTGACGCAGATCAAAGTGCCCTTCTGCGCCGCAGCGTAAGCTACTGGCAACAATGGAAGGATCAAAAAGATGACCAAAATTCGCACCCTTTTGTCTGTAACAACCGCGCTTGTCGCGCTGGCCTCTCCGGCTTTGGCGCAGTCCAGGGGTGATATGACCCTTGGTTTCGGGATCGGCTGGGTTGAACCCGACAGCAGCTACAGCAACACGGCTGCAGGTCCGTTGCGCCCTGATGATGACATCCGCCCAACGTTGACCTTTGAATACTTCATTGCCGACAATCTGGGCATCGAAATTCTGGCGGCCACACCGTTTGAACACAAAGTCGAGCTGCAAGGCGCCGGTGATATCGTCAAACTGAAGCATCTGCCGCCCACTTTGTCGCTGCAATACCACTTCGACTTGGGGTCTGGCATTTCGCCCTTTGTTGGTGCGGGCCTGAACTACACCCATTTCTGGGATGAAAAGGCCATCGGCGTTCTGGCTGGCACACCCGTGTCGCTGGATGATTCCTGGGGCATTGCGTTGCATGCCGGTTTGGATATCGACATCAGCGACAAAGCCGCCATCCGCGCTGACGTGCGCTGGATGAACATCGAAACCGATGTGAAAGTGGCAGGCGCGCCCATCGGCAAGGTCAATATTGACCCCGTCGTGCTGGGCATGTCCTATATCATGAAATTCTAAACCCTGATGATCTGGGGTCAGGCAAGGGCCGGTGCGTGGTGCATCGGCCCTTTTTCTTTGACACGCCTCGTTCATTCCACCGGCTCCGCCATGGCACGGGCTTTCAAATCCTTGCGGATCACCTTGCCAGTCACAGTCATGGGCAAAGCATCCAGAAACGATATTTCCCTTGGATATGAATACCTTGCAAGCCGGTTTTTCACGAAATCCTGCATCTCAGCGGCCAAGGATTCAGAGGCTTGGAACTGCGGTTTTAACACCACATAGGCCTTGACGATCTCGTTGCGCAGATCATCAGGTTTTCCAACCACACCAACAGTCGCCACAGCGTCATGTTGCATCAGGCAATCCTCGATCTCGGCCGGGCCAATGCGATAACCAGAGGATGTAATCACATCATCCTCTCGGCCCACAAAACGCAGGAAATTACCGTCCCAGATGCCCCGATCCCCGGTCAGCATCCAATCGCCGCGAAACTTTTCGGCCGTTTGCTCAGGGCGGTTCCAATATCCCAACATCATTGAGGCCGACCCGCGTTTGACCGCCACATCCCCCTCGCCTTGCGTGCTCTGGCCAGCGTCATCCAACACAGCCACTTCGTGACCGGGCACAACGCGGCCAATGCAGCCGGGTTTTGGCGGATACATCTCATTGCACGAACAGGCCACCAGATTGCATTCGGTCTGGCCGTAAAACTCGTTGATGGTCAGGTCAAACGCCTCGCGGCCCCATTCCAGCATTTCAGCGCCCAAAGGCTCTCCTCCGCTGCAGATGGCACGCAAACCTGAGATTCCCGCCCCTTGCGCCTTAAGCATACGCAAGGCGGTTGGTGGGAAAAACACATTCTTAACATCGGCTTCTTTGATGATCTTCAGGCATTCATCTACATTAAACTTGGCCATGCGCGCGGCCACCACCGGCACGCCCAACGCCAGACCGGGCATCATGATGTTGAACAATCCACCAATCCAAGCCCAGTCGGCAGGGGTCCAAAGGCAATCACCCGGCTGCCCCAGAAAGCCGCAAAACAGCTCGGTTCCCGGCATATGGCCGGTCAGCACCCGGTGCGCATGCAGCGCGCCCTTGGCGCTGCCCGTGGTGCCGCTGGTATAGATCAGCACAGCAGGGTCTTCGGGGGTGGTTTCTACCGTTTCAAAGCGCCGCTTGGGCAGGTCCATGTCTTCGGGCACCAGCGCTGTCACCTCAGGCATGACCGCCAGCATATCCACACCTTCGGCGTCACTAATGATCACCTTGGCACCGGCGTCACGCACCCGGCTCGTCAGCGCATCCTGCATGAACAACTTGAACAAGGGTATTGAAATTGCACCAATTTTCCAGATCGCGATATGCGCCGCAGCACACCAGGGGCTTTGGGAACGCAGCACGCCTACCCGCTCACCACGCAGCACGCCGCGCTCTACCAGCGCATGCGCCAGACTGTCAGCCATCACGCGCAATTCGCCAAAGCTGACATCGCGGCGCGGGCCGTTCAGATCAATGATCGCCACGCGGTCCGGCTCGGCCTCGGCCCAGACATCACAGACCTGTTGCGCCATGTTCAACTGCGCAGGCAGGTTCCACGCAAACCCCTCACACAGGGCTTCATATGAAGGCGCGCGCGTCAGCATGGCTCAGTTCTGAAACCTGTTTTCAAGGTAAATTGTCTGACGCGCCGTTTCCTCCATCAAGCACCAGATTGTAGCAGGCCCTGCCCCGCTGCCGCCTGACCATTCGGTGGCGGCATACTCGCATTTGGCATCACGAAACGGGATCCAGGCACGCTGCATATTCTTTAGCGCCTCCACCTGAGAGGGCGCGTAATCGGGGCTTTCCGCATCATACCCGGCCAATCGCCGTTTGGTCACTTTGTACACCGCGTTCAGCTGGCCATCCCACCAGTCCAGTTCGTGATCGGTGCAGATGCTCATGCCAGTGGTGGAATAGCCGCCGTCGCTGACGTCCATACAACGGTTGGCCGCCAGCCCCACACAACTGGCGCTGC
>DFBW01000291.1:0-207 GCA_002366775.1 Roseovarius sp. UBA3070
AATCATACACTGCAAAAACGTGACCGAGATGCAGCACATCCAATCTCAGTTTTTGCAAAAGGCGATGGATCAGTATCAGACCAAGGCTGGCAAGCTGGTTGAAATGAGCACCAAGGCGTTCTCACCGGCATCCGACGAATAGGCTCGACAGGTTTAGTATCCACTCTTTGGTCTAAACCCTCCGACTTCCAGTCGGACCCGCTTCAG
>DFBW01000291.1:270-3118 GCA_002366775.1 Roseovarius sp. UBA3070
GTATGATCATGCAATATGACACCGGCAAACACTGCGTTTACTATCACCGCTATCACCTCGTCTGGTCGACCAAGTATCGTTACAAGGTCCTGACCGGAGCGTTGCGCCTTCGGGTGCGCGACATCTGCCGTCAGGTGTGCCGCGAGAACGAGGTCGACATCTTGCGCGGGGTGCTGTCGAGCGATCACGTCCACATGTTTGTATCGGTGCCGCCGAAGCTGGCGATTTCGGACCTGGTGCGCAAGATGAAGGGCCGTTCGTCTTACAAAGTGCAGCGCGAGTTTCCAGCGATCCGCAAGCGTTATTGGGGCTGCCGGTTTTGGGGCAGGGGGTATTTTTCAACCACCAACGGCGCCATCACCGAGGACATCGTACTTCAGTACTTGGAAAAGCACATCGCTGATCCTACCGGCACCAGCCGGTAGTTGTTCAGTCCAGAACGTAGTGCCCAGGTGCTGCGGTTATCGGCTGACGGGTGACGGGGCGGGGCTTTTGGGGGGGTCCGCTTTGGCCGTTGAGCCATGCCACCCAATGCGCCCACCATGATCCCTCCTGATTCTTGTGATCTGCAAACCAATCATCGGCGGTGACATATGCATCGCCCTCAGATTTATGCCCGGCGCGAAAGTGCCGCCGCGGGTGGCCTGGCTCTGACAGAATGCCACCGTTATGTCCGCCACTTGTCAGAACGAACTGTACATCTGTATCGGCCAGCAACAACAGCCGGTACACTGATCGCCAAGGTGACACATGATCGGTTTCGGTGGCTACGCAATAAATCGGACAGCGAATGTCGGTCATGGCAACGGAAGTTCCATCCACCTTGAATCGTCCCTTGGCCAGGTCATTTTTCAGAAACAGACGCCTGAGATATTGCGAATGCATCCGCGCGGGCATCCGCGTGGCATCGCCATTCCAGGCCAAAAGCGGATTGTCATGGGTGCGTTCGCCCAACAGGTAATGCCGGATGACCCGGCTCCAGATCAGATCGTTCGAGCGCAACAGCTGAAACGCGCCCGCCATCTGATCGGCTTTCAGATAGCCATGGGTGTTCATCATGTCCTCCAGAAAGGCAATCTGGCTTTCACTGATAAAGAGGCCAAGTTCGCCGGGCTCGGAGAAATCCACCTGTGACGCCAGCAGGCTGACGGTGCAAAAGGTCGCGTCTTGGTCACGCGCCATTGCGGCTGCGGCAATCGACAGCAGGGTGCCGCCCAGACAATAGCCCACGGCGTGAATATGTTTGGCCCCAGATTGTTTAATATGCTCCACGGACGCACGAATCCCAAGGTCAAGATAGTCCTGCATCGACAAATCAGCGTCGTCTTTATCGGGGTCCTTCCACGACATAATATAAACCTCAAACCCCTGATCCCTCAGGTATGCCACAAGAGACCGTTGCTGCGTAAGGTCCAGAATGTAGTACTTCATGATCCATGCCGGGACGATCAGAATGGGCTCGGGCCGCACGGTTTTGGTGGTCGGGTGATAGCGGATCAGCTCAACCAGATCGTTGCGCATCACCACATCCCCCGATGTCATCGCCAGATCTTTGCCCACGCAGTGCACGCTGGGTCGGCGCGGATGGCCCGAGATCAGCCGGTTGAAATCTTCAATCCAGAATCTGGCCCCACGGATCAGGTTCTGGCCATGCTCTTCAACCGTGCGGGCCATGACCTGCGGGTTGGTCGCCGCAAAATTGGCAGGGGATATTATGTCGATCAACTGCCGTGCTACAAAGTTGACGATCTGCGCATGTTTGGGATCAACACCGGGTAGATCACTGGTGGCGTTGTCCCACCAATTTTGCGACATCAGGAAACCCTGCGCAAAATAATTGTAGGGGAAGGTGGCCCAGCTGGGATGCGCAAACCGGGGATCCTGATCAGCCTCTATATCCCAGCCGCCTGTCAGGGACTGGCGCAGCAATTCCACCTGTTTATCGGGTGAGGCCAGCAGATGCAGCGACCAATCCACATAGGCGGTGGCCAATGCTGCGGGCGATAATCCACCGGTCAGTTGGCCCAAGGCTGCGTGCCAGGCCGTGTCGATGCCGGATTTGTCTTTGGGTCGTGCTGTCACAGGTTTGACCTTTCCACCAGAGGGCTGCCATGCGTGATGCCTTCGGTTCTGACGATCATATTTGACACGGGCGTTTCTCCTGACTGAGAGCAAAGTCATAGCATTTGCTCGCCGATTGATTGTTCTTAACCCGTTGGCTTTGGGTGGTGAATCGCCCCAAGTTCATCCAGAAACTGATCAATGAGGCGCTGTCCCTTGTCTGTCCCCTCCAGGGAATTGCCCAGCATCGCTGTCGCCACGAAGGAACGCCCTAAATCCTGTGCCGCGACGGCCCAGGCCTTTTGCGCCGGGGAATGGCTGCTACTGGTCAGAAACAACGCCACATTTTGGGGAAAACCAACATCGGTGCGCAGTAGGGCGCGTATCGGGGTGGCGGGGTAGGACGTCCAGACTGGCCCGCAGATCACCACCTGATCAAACTTTGCAAGGGAGGCAAAGGATTGCGGTTCCAGAACGCAATTTTGCCGCAGGCTGTCATATCCAGCACGCATGTATCCAAAAACACCGAAGCTGTAGCGTGGTGCCGACATCCTGATCAATGTGCCGTTCAACCGGTGAGACAATTTTGACGCCAACCGTTCGGAATGCCCGGACCGCGAATAAAAGACGATACCTGTGTTCAGGGGGGTAGCTTCCATTTCATGCTCTCCAGAAATCATGCAGAATATCTGACATATTACCCAGACCTGACGTTGATAAATGTCAAAGGGAATACCAGTGGCTGCGATATCACGGCGTGATCAAATGATCGGGAATGCAGGCAAAC
>DFBW01000291.1:3214-3541 GCA_002366775.1 Roseovarius sp. UBA3070
CATGGTTGCAACGGCGGTGGTGCGGTTCTGCCCTCTGTATCGCTTTCTGGGAATCTCTAGCTGCAAGGTTTGACACATGGAAACCACGTTTACCCCTTTTGCTTCCTTGGCGGGCGGGGCCATGATCGGCCTGGCTGCGGTATTGCTGATGCTTTTGCGCGGGAGGATACTGGGGGCCACGGGCATTTTGTCCGGTGCACTGCGTCCGTCTGACCCACAGGATTGGACCTGGCGTGTTGTGATGCTGACGGGCATGCTGTGCGGCCCCTGGATTTACTTTGCTGCGGCTGGAACCTTACCCGCAATTGACGTGCCCGTATCAACGGG
>DFBW01000221.1 GCA_002366775.1 Roseovarius sp. UBA3070
TGGACATATCTGACCCCGCTGGTGGCGGTGATCTGTACGATGATTGTCGGCGGTGCGCTGTTCGCCGTCTTGGGCAAGAACCCGGGCGAGGCGATTGCGACGATTTTCTGGCAGCCGTTGTTTGGCGAGTTCGCATTTTATTACCGCCCGCAGTTATTGATCAAAGGCGCGCCATTGGTGCTGATCGCCATCGGGCTGTCTTTGGGGTTTCGCGCGGGCATCTGGAACATCGGTGCAGAAGGGCAATATATCATCGGGGCCTTAACCGGCGCTGGCGTGGGCCTTGCGTTCTATCCGGCCGAGGCCTGGTACATCTTTCCATTGATGGTCATGGCAGGCGCATTGGGCGGCTGGGCCTGGGCGATGATCCCGGCCGTGTTACGCACCCGCTTTGGCACCAATGAAATCCTTGTATCCCTGATGCTGGTCTATGTGGCCGAGCAATTGCTGGCCAAGATGGCGTTGGGCCTGTTGCGCAACCCCGAGGGGCACGGCTTTCCCGGCTCGCGCAATTTTCAACAATACCCGAGCGGGCATAATGCCGAGATCATCACCGGATCAGGGATGCACTGGGGGGTCGTTGCCGCGCTGATTGCGGTGATCTTTTCCTATATTCTGCTGAACCGGCATATTCTGGGCTATCACATCCGGCTGACCGGACAGGCGCCACGCGCGGCCAAATTTGCAGGGGTCAACCCGACGCGGCTGATCCTGTTTTGTCTGGGCACATCGGGTGCCTTGGCTGGATTGGCGGGCATGTTTGAAGTGTCCGGGCCTGCGGGCCAGATCAACATTGATTTCAATGTCGGCTATGGGTTTACCGCCATTATCGTGGCGTTTCTGGGCCGGTTGCACCCGGTGGGGATCATGCTGGCCGGTTTGCTGATGGCGCTGACTTATATCGGCGGCGAGATCGCACAGAGCAATCTGGGCCTGCCCGCTGCGGCCATTCAGATGTTCCAGGGGATGCTGTTGTTCTTCCTGCTGGCGATTGATGTGCTGACCAACTTTCGCATTATCAGAACCAAAAGGGAGGCCGTGTAATGGACCTCAGTTCAATCAGCCCAACCCTTCTGCTGGCCTCGCTTATGGTGGCGGCCACGCCCATCTTGTTGGCTGCTCTCGGTGAATTGGTGGTCGAACGCTCAGGTGTTCTGAACCTCGGTGTCGAGGGCATGATGATCACCGGGGCGATCTGCGGCTTTGCGGTGGCGGTTGAAACCGGATCACCAGTGCTGGGCTTTGTGGCCGCTGCTGTCGGAGGTGCGGCGTTGTCACTGCTGTTTGCCTTGCTGACACAAGTGGCCCTGGCCAATCATGTGGCCAGTGGATTGGCGCTAACGCTGTTTGGGCTGGGCCTCAGTGCGCTGCTGGGACAGGGATATGTGGGGATCAAACCACCCCCAACTGACAAGCTGGATATTCCACTGTTGGGGGATATTCCTTTTCTGGGGCCGGTCGTCTTTTCCCATGATCTGATGGTCTATGTGGGCCTTGCGCTGGTGGTGGCTGTCTGGTGGATGCTGAACCACAGCCGCGCCGGGCTGGTGCTGCGCGCCGTGGGCGAAAACCACGATGCCGCCCATGCACTGGGCTTCAAAGTGGTGCGGGTGCGCATCATGGCCATCATGTTTGGCGGGGCATGTGCGGGGCTGGGCGGCGCCTACATCAGCCTGATCCGCGTGCCACAATGGACCGAAGGCATGACCGCGGGCGCAGGTTGGATCGCACTGGCTCTGGTGGTCTTTGCGAGCTGGAAAGCGGGCCGCGTGCTGCTGGGTGCCTATTTGTTTGGCGGTATCACTGTGTTGCAGTTAAACCTACAA
The DNA here is from genome assembly GCA_002366775.1 of Roseovarius sp. UBA3070. GTDB lineage: Bacteria > Pseudomonadota > Alphaproteobacteria > Rhodobacterales > Rhodobacteraceae > Roseovarius. The sequence continues at coordinate 1,827 of DFBW01000221.1, forward strand.
GCCGCAGGGGTTGATATTCCTGTCGAATACCTTTCCATGTCACCTTATGTCATCACCATTCTGGTGCTGGTCATCATGTCGGCAGACCGCTCTCGTGCGCCCGCCTCGCTTGGCCGCACTTTCCATGCCTCCAGCTGAGGCAAGAGATAATAAAAGGGAGAACCACTTATGAACTTCGTGAAATACCTTGCCGGGGCGACCCTGGCACTGGGGCTGGCCACTTCGGCCACTGCCCAGGATAAAACCAAGGTCGGCTTTATCTATGTTGGCCCCATCGGCGATGGCGGCTGGACCTATGAACATGACAAGGGCCGTCTGGCCGTTGAAGAGGCCTTCGGCGATGCGGTGGAAACCGTCTATCGCGAGAGCGTGCCCGAAGGCGCGGATGCAAAACGCGCCATCACTCAAATGGCGTTGCAGGGGGCTGACCTGATCTTCACCACTTCGTTTGGATATATGGAGCCAACCGTCAGCGTGGCAGAAAAGTTCCCTGATGTGAAGTTTGAGCACGCCACCGGCTACAAGGCCGGGCCAAATGTCTCAACCTATTCGGCGCGCTTTTACGAAGGCCGGGCCGTGCAGGGCCACATTGCGGGCAAGATGACCAAATCGAATGTGGTGGGGTATATCGCCTCCTTCCCGATCCCCGAAGTGATCCGGGGTATCAACTCGGCTTATATCCACGCCAAAAAGGTTAACCCCGATGTGCAGTTCAAGATCATCTGGGCCTACACCTGGTTTGATCCCGCAAAAGAGGCTGACGCCGCCACGGCGCTGATCGAACAGGGCGCGGATGTGATCTTGCAACACACCGATTCCACCGCCCCCCAAGCCGCCGCAAAACAGGCCGGCAATGTGATCACCTTTGGCCAGGCCTCAGACATGAGCGAATACGCACCGTTGCCCCGCGTCAGCTCGATCATCGACAATTGGGGGCCGTATTATGTAGCCCGCACCAAAGCCGTGATGGATGGCACATGGGAAAGCGTGCAGACATGGGATGGCATCGGCCCCGGCATGGTTGGCATCGGCGATATCTCCGATGCTGTTCCGGCTGATATCAAAGCCGAGGCGCTGGCATTGAAAGATGCGATTGCGGCGGGCGATTATCATCCCTTTACCGGCCCACTGAAAAAGCAGGACGGGTCCGATTGGCTGGGCGATGGCGAGGCATCCGATGACGGCACTTTGCTGGGCATGAACTTCTATGTCGAAGGGCTGGAAGGCGATATCCCCCAATAAGCAGCTATGTAAGCAACAAAAGGCCCCGTCGGTTGGCGGGGTCTTTTTCATTAGACGAAGGCCTTCATGCCCGACGAATTCAAAAAACGGAAACCCGTCATGACGCACAAGAGACGCCTTCCAAAAGCTGCCTCGGTGGCCTTCCCCTTGGGCGATGCCAGGCTAAACGCGCCCTCAGCCGAACGTAATGCTGCTGCCATCCGGGAGGTGTTGCTGGCTTTTGCACCACAGACCGGCAAGGCGTTGGAAATCGCCAGCGGCACCGGACAGCATGTGGTGGGTTTCGCGCACGCCCTGCCCGGTTTGATCTGGCAGCCCAGCGACATAGACGTCGACCGCCGCGCCAGCATTGACGCATGGGCAGCAGAGGCCGGGTTGGGTAACATTTTGGCAGCGCGCCACCTTGATGCCGCCACGCCGGGCTGGGCAAACACCGCGAAATTTGACCTGATCCTGGTGATCAACCTTTTGCATCTAATCAGTGAGATCGAAGCCCGAATCGTCATCCAAGAAGCCTCCAAGACGCTGGTGCCGAATGGGCGATTTCTCCTTTATGGCCCGTTCCTGCGCAGTGGCGAAACCACATCAGAGGGTGACGCCAAGTTCCACACAAGCCTTCGGGCGCAAGACCCCGCAATTGGATACAAGGGCGACTTTGATGTGATCGACTGGATGCACAACGCGGGGCTGGAGCTGATCGAAGTGATTGAAATGCCTGCCAACAATCTGTGTCTGATTGCTTCGCGCGCACCCTGAGCCGGATGGGCCCATTTTTGCCGTGCCAAGGGTTTGATATTGACAAAGCCCCACCCGCACCGCGAGTTTTGTCGGGTAATGATTACAAGTCAGGGTGGTGGTATGCGCGTGTTTCGGTTTCTTGTTCTGGCCCTTGGGGTGGCTGTGCTTCACCTATCCCCCGGCGTGGCCGAAGCGCAGAGGTTTGGTGATAGCGATCCGGTGGAATTTGCAGGTAAGGGGCCTGCTCGATACGCGGTTCATGGCGTAGATGCCGCGCGGTTCCAAAAAACTGTGGACTGGAAGAAAGCAAAGCGCGCCGGGGTCAGATTTGCGTTTGTCAAAGCCACGGAAGGC
>DFBW01000085.1 GCA_002366775.1 Roseovarius sp. UBA3070
CAGATCATCAACGGCCGACTGGAAATCGTTGCACCAGCGGAAAACGCAACAGCGAAACCTCTGTTGCCGATGCCAACGTGGGCTGAAAAGGAAGCCAAACGCTAAGGCGCGTTGGCTAGATAAATATGGGCTATGATATCTACTACTGGTTGCAGGCCGTCGTGAACGGACTCATGAACGGCGGTGTGTACGCACTCATCGCCGTCAGCATGACCTTGGTTTTTGGCGTGCTGCGGCTGGTGAACTTTGCACATGGTGCTTTGGTGACGGTGGGCATGTACCTCAGTCTCACCCTGTTTGAGGCACCCTTTGGCATTAATCCTTATCTGGCCCTAATACCTGGCCTGGCCCTGTTATTCGGGTTTGGCTGGGTCCTATATGTTGGCCTGCTGGATCGCATTATGAAGGCGCCTCTTTTGATGCAGCTGACCTTCACTTTGGGATTGCTGGTGGTGCTTGAGGCCAGCATGGAAATGATCTGGCACAATGACCCCAGACGTGTCCGCATTGTGGGCATGGCGTCGCGGATTGAATTCGGCGAGCTTTATGTTTCCCAAAGCCGGCTGATCGCATTTGTTGCGGCACTGGTTCTGGCGGGGCTGTTTTGGGCAATGCTGCGGTACACATGGCGCGGGGCGGCGATTTCAGCTGCCGCTCAAAACCCGGATGCCGCACAGCTGGTGGGTATTCCACGGCGATCCACCCTGGCTTTCACCTTTGCGATCGCGACAGCGGCCACAGGGGCTGCCGGAATGTTGCTGGCCCCCTTTGTGACGATGTTCCCATATGTTGGGCACAGTTTTCTTGGGGCCGCATTTGCCGCAATGGTGATCGGAACCGAAGGGAACATACTCGGAGCACTGGTCGGAGGCATACTTGTTGGACTGGCAGAAGCATTGGGCGCAACATGGATGGGGGACAATTACAAAGACGCGTTTGTGTTTGGAATGGTCTTGATCATGCTTATTTTACGACCGGAAGGATTGTTTCGTGCAAAAAGTGGAGTCTAGTTCTTCGGCGCCAAGCGAACCCGGGATCACGCTGCCTGCATCGATTTCGGGCAAAGGGACACCGTGGATATTCCTTGGCCTTATCGCGCTGGCCGCAATTCTGGCACCAACGGTGCTCGGGCGGTATGGGATGACGATCGGCATAACCTTGCTGTATTCGGCCTATTTGGCCAGCGCATGGAATGTCGTCGCCGGGTATGCGGGCCAACTGTCTTTGGCTCATGGTGCATTCTTTGGTGTCGGGGCCTATGCTTCGGTCTATTTTTACACCCAATGGGGCATCAGCCCGTGGATTGGAATGGTCTTCGGGGCGCTGATCTCTGGGGCCATTGCGGCGGGGCTGGGGGCAGTTTCATTTCGCTATAAACTGACCGGGGCCTATTTCGCGATCGCCACTCTGGCTTTTGCTGAAATCCTGCGCGTTCTGATCAATTCATCACAGTATTTGGGGCAGGGCAGTGGCCTTGTCATCAACCTGCAAGAACCGGGTTGGTGGATTATGCAGTTCAACGACCCCAAGTATTTCTACTTTATATTCCTTACGATGATGATCGGCATTTTGTTTGTCATGCGCTGGCTTAGCCGCAGCCGGTTTGGTTATCGTCTGGCCGCAATCCGCGAAAGCGAAATCGTTGCCGAGTCGCTTGGCATCAATCCGCGCCGTGAAAAGCTATTGGCGTTCGTGCTGAGCGCCATACTTGTTGCACCTGCGGGCAGTGTTTACAGCCAGTTCCTGTTGTTCGTGGACCCACCGACGTTCCTTGGGCTTACCGTTGCTGTGGCTATCATTCTTCCGGCATTGGTTGGGGGGACCGGTACAATACTCGGGCCTTTGATCGGGGCTGTTGTGCTGGTGGGTGTGACCGAGCTGCTCAGCCATTTTGCGCTGCGCCCGGGCATCAGCCTGTTTGCATATGGTATGATATTGATACTCAGCGTTCTGTTGATGCCACGAGGCATCTGGCCGACGTTACATGATGCGTGGGTAAGACGGAGGGCGAAGAAATGATTGAACTAGAACATGTTTCAAAATCATTTGGCGGCGTAAAGGCCGTCAGGGATGTCAATCTGATCATCGACCACGAGAAAATACTGGGGTTGATCGGCTGCAACGGTGCCGGAAAGACGACTTTGTTCAATTTGATCGCCGGTCAGTTTCCTGCCACCTCGGGCCGGATTCTGTTTGATGGCGAAGATGTGACAGCGCTTCCCGCCTACGATCGGGCGAAACTTGGCATTGCGCGTACATTCCAGATACCTCAGCCGCTTATGAAACTGTCTCTGTTTGAGAATGTGCTTGTCGGTGCCTTCATGCGCACCGCCGATCGCGACGAAGCCGGCGCTGCTGCAATGGCGGTGTTGGACCAGACCGGCCTGGTGGATAAGGCAGATCTCTATGCCGGAGAGTTGACAACGCCCGATCTCAAGCGTCTGGAAGTGGCACGCGCATTGGCGACAGGGCCGCAAGTTCTGTTGCTTGACGAAGTCATGGCCGGGCTTCGACCCGCCGAGGTCGATGCGGCGATGGAAATGTGTCGCACCATACAAAAATCGGGAGTCACCATCGTTCTGGTGGAACATGTCATGTACGCGGTCATGAACCTGTGCGAGCATGTTGTTGTGCTCGATCAGGGGAGCATTATCGCTGACGATACCCCTGAGAACATTGCCGCTGACAGTCGTGTAATTGACATCTATCTTGGCAGGGAGCACGCGAATGACGAAGCTGCTTGAAATCAACAACGTCAGCATCCGGCGCGGCGTATTGGAAGTCGTTCAGGACGTGTCCTTGCAGCTGGAAAAAGGCGAGGTCGTTTCCGTTGTCGGAACCAACGGTGCCGGAAAATCGAGCCTGATGCTTGCAACGGCCGGACTGTTGCCGATTTCTTCGGGATCAATCATTTTTGAAGGTACGGACATCAGCACCCTGTCACCTCACAAGCGATCGCACATGGGCATGGCCCTGGTCCCCGAGGGGCGGGCGCTGTTCCCGGAAATGTCGGTCTACGAGAACCTTAAGGTGGGGGCCTACCACCGGCCTTTGCGCAAAAACCTTGCGCAGCGGATGGATTATGTGTTCGATCTTTTCCCCAAGCTTTTGGAACGTAGTCCACAGATTGTGTCATCGCTAAGTGGCGGGGAACAGCAGATGGTTTCGATCGGGCGCGCGCTTATGTCGTCGCCGCGATTGCTGATGCTTGACGAACCTTCCATCGGGCTTGCGCCTGTTGTGATGGACCAGATTTACGATGTGCTGGGGCGAGTGGCTGCTGATGGTCAGACGATCCTTCTGGTCGAACAGAAGGTTGAGGAATCACTGCGGTTTTCCGACCGCGGCTATGTCTTGCAAAATGGCAGCATCGCCCTGGAGGGCAAAGCAGAAGATTTGTTATCCAATACAGACATCGCAACGCTATATCTTGGGATGGAGCGTGCCGCCGAGGCCTGAGCACACGCCTAAAACCAAAAATAGATAGCCTGACTGCCAAACTGAGCCGTCAGGCTTTCTTGCGAAAGGTTGGGCAAACTTGCGAAGCGACAAAGCCAATGAGCACCCCGGCAGACGGTTTTGCCCGCCGGGGTGCTCAGTTTTTTGGGCCTATACGGTCAGGGGTGTCTGTCAGCTTCCTTCCAGAACACCCTTTGATATGATCCCAAGCTGAATTTCAGACGCGCCGCCAAATATTGTATAGGCACGACTGTTCAGATATTCGCGGACGATCGTTTTCATCCAATCATTGGGCTGGGGTTCGGCGCCCGGTTGCGGCGCTTCATGATCGGTTTCCCAGCGTATCGCGTGGGAGCCGAGTGTCAGCATGCCAAGCGCCCCAATGGCCTGACGCAGGCGACTAACCCGCAGCTTGAGTATCGACGACAACGCCCCGGGGTTTTTGCCGTTCTTGAGCGTGCCCAAGGTTTGAAACTCGAGCATCTCGAACACATCAAGATCCGCCACAACCTCGCCGAAACTAGCCAGGAACCCGGCCTTGTCCGTTACGTTGATACCAGTCTGTTCGAGACGGTCGACGGCCCGGCCAACGCGCTTTAGGTTCGCCCTCAGACGGCCACCGTAAACGCCCGCCCCGCGTTCGAATTCCAGCAGATATTTGGCGCAGTCCCAACCGCTGTTTTCGGGTCCGACCCGGTTCGATTGGGGAACGCGGACGTTATCAAAAAACACCTGATTTACGTCGTGGTCGCCGCCGATAGTTATGATCGGGCGCACCACGATGCCAGGAGTTTTCATATCAAGCAGAAGAAAACTGATGCCCTCGCGCGGCTTGCCTTCGCTGCTGGTGCGAACCAGCGCGAACATAGTGTCGGCAAAATGGGCGTGGGTGGTCCAGATTTTTGAACCGTTCAACAGGTAGTCGTCGCCGTCCGGCGTTGCCCGCAGGTTCAACGACGCCAGATCCGAGCCCGCGTTTGGCTCGGAGAACCCCTGGCACCAGTATTCATTGCCCTCAACAATATTGGGCAGGTAGCGTTTCTTTTGTGCTTCAGTTCCAAACTTAAGAATTACCGGGCCGACAAGGCGTGGCCCCATTGGCTGTACGACAGGTGCATCCGCCAGCGCGCATTCATTTTCGAAAATGATGCGCTGAACCGATGTCCACCCGGTGCCGCCCCATTCACCGGGCCACAGAGGTACGGTCCAGCCCTTGCGCGCCAAAATCTTGTGCCACGGGACAGTGATATCGGGCTCGGGAAACATCGACGTTGCCAGACGTTGGCCGACTTGCAATTCATGGGTCAGGTTTTCTTTGAGGAAGGAGCGGACTTCGGCCCGAAATTCTTCGTCTTTTGATGATAAGGCAACAGCGCCAACTGCGTGAGCCGGATCATTCTTGTCCACGTCTTGCCCGGATCCCAGTACGACGCTTTCGCGGTAAGTCCCGTTGGCCAACACCGATTGCGCGTATCTTTCGGTGTGAAAGTCAGTCGTGCCCATACAGAACTGGTACGCCAGAAGTTTACGGAAATAGCTGGCGACCGGCAGATCTTCGGACACGCCCATGCCGCCGTGCAACTGAACCGATTCCTGCGCTACCAAACGTGCGCACCGGCCGACCTTAGATTTGGCCAGCGAGGCCGCAGCAAAGGCAGATTCGCCCGGTTGGTCCAACATGCGCGTTGCCAGATCGCATGCCGCGCGCGCTTCTGTGCAACAGACCGCCATTTCGGCCAGTTTGTGCTGTACCGACTGGAATTTTGCCGTTGCCCGCCCGAACTGAACCCGGGTCTGCGTGTAGGCGACGGTTTGTTCAAACACCGACGACATCGCCCCGG
>DFBW01000165.1 GCA_002366775.1 Roseovarius sp. UBA3070
AAGCAACGGCAAGCGGGTGACCATGGATGGCACACCGCTGGATGGACCCTCAGGGCCGGTTGTCTGGGGCGAGCCGGGCACCAATGGCCAGCACGCATTTTACCAGCTGATCCACCGGGGAACCCAAGTGGTGCCTTGTGAATTCATGGTGGCTGCGACCGGGCATGAGCCTGATCTCAAACATCACCATCGCCTGCTTGTCGCCAATTGTCTGGCCCAATCCGAGGCACTGATGCGTGGCCGCTCATTGGCCGTTGCCCGTGATTTGATGGCCCAAAAAGGGGTTGAAGGTGATGAGCAGGACAAACAAGCCCGCCACCGCGTGTTCGTGGGCAATCGCCCCTCTACCACGTTGATTTATGATCAGTTAACGCCTTATCGGCTGGGGCAGATTATCGCACTTTATGAACATCGGGTTTTTGTCGAAGGGGCCATTCTGGGGATCAATTCCTTTGATCAATGGGGGGTGGAGCTGGGCAAGGTTCTGGCCGTTGAGCTGGAGCCTGTGATCGCAGGCGAGGTCTCTTCGGATGGCAAGGATGGCTCGACTTCCCAATTGGTCGACTTCGTGCACAAGCACAACCTTTGAGCCGCCCTTAGATCCTGCGCAGAGAATGAGCATCTGAGTGTTTGCGTGACCAAGCAATGCACGCACCTTCGGGCGGATCAGGTTCAAAAGTTGCACCTGGGGGCGCTTAACCCTTTGATTGTATGGGGATATCAAACCCATCTGCGGCCAGTGTAAAGCCGTCAAACTCAAACCCCGGTGACACGGTGCACCCCACCAATGTCCACTCACCCGTGCAATCCGCCTTTTGCCAATGGCCCATCGGCACGATCACCTGAGGCCGCGCACCATTGGCCAAATCATTGCCCAACAGATGTTCCTGAGCAGGCCCATCATCCGTGTCTGAAAGTGACAAAATCAACGGTGCCCCTGCATAGAAATGCCAGATCTCGGCAGCGTCCACCTTGTGCCAATGGTTGGTCTCATGGCCCTGCAACAGGAAATAAATGCATGTGCCAGTGGGGCGCCCGGGCCCATCGGCCCGCCATGTTTGTGCATAATGGCCGCCCTCGGGATGTGGGGCCATGTTCAACTGTTTGATGATCTCTTGTGCTGTCATGAGGCAAGGCTACACTGGGTATATGGGCAGGGGAATGGTGTCAGGAGAATACATGCGACAAAAAGTGATTGTCGTCGGGGCTGGCTTGATCGGCGCCTCAATCGGGCTGCAACTGCAACGCCAAGGCGCTGATGTCACGTTTGTGGAGGCAGGTTTGCCTGCATCTGCGGCCTCGGGGCGGTCTTTTGGCTGGATCAACGCGGGGTTTTATCTGGACCAGACCCATCATCATTTGCGAGCCGAAGCCATGGCCGCATGGCACCGGTTGCACAGGATGTTGCCAAAGCTGGCCCTAGAGTGGTGTGGCTGCCTGAGCTGGGATATTTCCGGCGATGAATTGGAGGCACGACAGGGCGAACTTTCGCAGATGGGCTATCCGGTGGAACGCTGGGATAGGGCCCGTATTGCAGATGCCGCCCCGATGCTGGCAAGCGATGTGCAAGACGCGCTATGGCTTCCCGGCGAAGGCGTGGCTGAGGCGGGAGTTGTCACGCGCCAATTGTTGCGCGCAGCCCAAACTGAAGGTGCGCAGTTGATGACAGGCACGCGCGTGGTCGGCCTGTCCGAAACAGGTGGCAGGGTAAGCGGTGTCACAACCCAAAGTGGCCCCTTGCAGGCGGATAACGTTATTCTTGCCGCCGGAACGGGCGCGCGTGCTTTGCTTGCGCCCCTTGATGTGGCGCTGCCAATGCTGACGCGTCCGGGGGCTATCATGCAATCGCGCCCGGTGGCACGGGTCTTGGACAGGGTCATGGTTTCCCCTGATCTGGAGTTTCGCCAGGATGGAGAGGGGCGCATTTTGGCCCCCACTGCTGGGGCACATCAAAGCGATGACAGTGATATGCTGGATGCCGCACCCGATGAATTGGCACATGACACAATGATGCGGTTGCAACGCTGGTTGCCTGATGTCGAGATTTCCTGGGAAAGGATCACCCTTGCGATGCGCCCTGTACCCGGTGATGGCCGCCCGGTGGTGGGGCCATGCGGGCCAGCCGGGCTGAGCGTTGCGGTGATGCACAGCGGCGTCACCTTAGGTGCATTGATGGGCGAGTTAGTGGCCCAGGAGGTTTTGAGCGGCGAGGCTTCGGATTGGCTGACACCCTACAGACCACAGCGGTTTGCCGCGGCGGGTGCAAATTAGACGTGGACTCCACCAAAAGTGGATCACATTTTTGAATTTTCAGCGCAACGCAATGAGCACCCGATGATCAGCGCAGAATAGAGCGCCCGGCATAAACGGCTGTTTCCCCCAACACTTCTTCGATGCGGATCAGCTGGTTATATTTCGCCAACCGGTCCGAGCGCGCAAGGCTGCCGGTTTTGATTTGCCCGCAGTTGGTGGCCACGGCCAGATCGGCAATGGTGGCGTCTTCGGTTTCACCCGAGCGGTGCGACATGACATTGGTCATTCGCGCGCGATGAGCCATCTCAACTGCTTGAAGTGTTTCCGACAAGGTACCGATTTGATTGACTTTTACCAACATTGAATTGGCAGCTTTGCGTTCAATTCCCTGTGCCAAACGCTCTGGGTTTGTGACAAACAGATCATCCCCCACCAGTTGCACCTTGTCCCCCATGGCCTCGGTCAGGGCGATCCAACCGTCCCAATCATCCTCGGACATGCCATCTTCGATCGAGATGATCGGATAGTCCTTTACCAGCGCTTCCAGATAGGCCACGTTTTCAGCCGAACTCAGGGTTTTCTCTTCACCCGCTAAGACATATTTGCCATCTTTGTAGTATTCTGTGGCGGCGCAATCGAGGGCCAGGTAGATTTCTTCGCCCGGCTTGTAGCCAGCTTTTTCAATCGACTTCAGAATGAAATCCAACGCTTCGCGGGTGGATGCGATATTGGGGGCAAAGCCACCTTCGTCGCCGATCCCGGTGGACAGGCCAGCAGCCGACAGTTCTTTCTTCAGCGTATGAAACACTTCGGACCCCATGCGCACGGCATCACGGATATTGCCTGCGGACACAGGCATGATCATGAATTCCTGAATATCAATAGGGTTATCAGCGTGTTCGCCGCCATTGATGATGTTCATCATTGGCACCGGCAGCACGCGTGCCTGTGTGCCGCCGACATACCGAAACAAGGGCTGCGCGGTGTAATCCGCCGCCGCCTTGGCATTGGCCAAAGACACACCCAGAATGGCGTTGGCGCCAAGGCGCGATTTGTTGGCAGTGCCATCCATTTCGATCATCGCTTCGTCAATCGCCACCTGTTCGGTGGAGTCAAAGCCAACCAAAGTATCAGCGATCTCACCGTTGATGGCGGCCACGGCCCCAAGCACGCCCTTGCCCATATAGCGGGCCTTGTCACCATCGCGCCGCTCAACCGCCTCATAGGCGCCTGTTGATGCCCCCGAGGGCACAGCGGCCCGGCCCATGGTGCCATCTTCCAGGATCACGTCCACTTCCACCGTGGGGTTGCCACGGCTGTCTAGAATTTCACGGGCGTGGATGTCGATGATGGTGCTCATTGCGGGTGCTCCTTGGGCGAAAAATTGTTGGTCGTCTCATACCAAGTTTCGCGGCAACTGCAACGTCAGGGACAGTATTCAGGCGCGTTTGACCAATTGGCGTTCACGCAAGAAGGTATAAAGCCCGGTGCCAATGATCAGCGCGGCCCCGATCAGGGTTAACATATCGGGTTGTTCGTCAAAGATGATCACTCCGACGATGATCGAGAAGATCAACCGCGAATAGCGGAACGGCGTGATGGCCGAGGCTTCTCCTATGCGCATCGCTCGGACGATGCCATAATACCCGATGGCCCCAAAAATGACGCCGCCCAGCATCATTTTCCACTCAACCGGGTTCAATGTTTCCAAGCTTTGATTCGTGATCAGCAACAACAGCGGGCCCGCGATGAGCATGACCGCAAACCCCTGAAATGAAACGATTGTGGAATCAACACTTGGATCAATATGCCGGGTAATCAGATCACGCGCGGCCACTGCAATGACCGACCCCACAACCAGCAACGCCGCAGGGTCAAAGCCCTCTAAACCGGGGCGAATGATAAGCAAAACGCCGAGAAACCCGACGATAATCGCGCTCCAACGGCGCCAACCCACGTCTTCTCCCAAGAACAGCGCGGCTCCCATGGTGATCGCCAGCGGTGTGGCTTGAAACACGGCTGCGACCACAGAAATATCAACCAATGACAGCGATGTGGCAAAGCACATGGCGGCCAGTGCCTCGGCGCCACTGCGAAACAAAAAGGGCGCACGCCAGGCTGCGGGGGTAAACAGGCGCTTGCGCTTTATCCATGCCGCGATTGCAAAGATGCTAGCACTGCCAATGCCAAGGAAGATCAGGATTTGCCCGACAGGAATCGTGCCTGACAATTGCTTGATAAACGCATCCTCAAGCGTGAATGCGGCCATGGCCATGATGATGAGCACAATGCCGTTGAGATTGTTCATGACGGGCGCGGTCCAGTTAATGGTATCGCGTCATTACTCACTCTTTTTTGGCACGGCGTAAAGCTCCAGCCGGTGGCCAATCAACCGATATCCCAGTTTCTCGGCAATCTTGTCTTGCAGGGCTTCGATCTCAGGGTCGACAAATTCAATGACTTCACCGGAATTCATGTCAATCAGGTGATCGTGATGATCGCGTTCCGCATCTTCATAGCGCGCGCGCCCGTCGCCAAATTCCAGTTTGTCGAGGATCCCGGCCTCCTCAAACAGTTTTACCGTGCGGTACACGGTGGCGATTGAAATGTTCGCGTCGCGCGATGAGGCGCGGGTATAAAGCAGCTCCACATCCGGGTGGTCGTCGGATTCCTCCAACACACGCGCAATGGTGCGCCGCTGGCCGGTCATCCGCAGGCCCTTGGCCTCGCACCTGTCAATGATCGTCTCTGGCATCATCGCGCCTCATAGTTTGCTTTGCAGGTCTCGATACTCATATCGGTCACAGGTTTCCACCCATTTTGATGCAAACGGTTGACTTTGCAGGTGCAGCACGCCATGTGACAGCCAGCCGATGTTTCCTGCCGCGTGAGCAGAGCAGCCGCCAAAAGAGCGGCCAATGATAAGAACGAGACATCGAGGATTGATCCCAAAATCACGCGTGGGGCCAAACGCCAGATCAACGGGGGGCATGTTGCTCCCGGTCAGGATGTTGGCGAAACCACGAAGGGGCTTGCCATACGGCGGGCCTGCAATGGCATGAGGCATTTGGCCTGCGTGCCGTATAAGGATATGAAATTGAACCTGTTTGAAGAAATGGGCCTGCCCGGCCTGCTGGTGAAAAAGCTCAGCGCTATGGGCATCGAAGAACCAACCCCAATTCAAAGCCACGCGATCCCGCATGCGCTGAATGGGCATGATATTATGGGGCTGGCGCAAACCGGAACCGGCAAAACGGCCGCCTTTGGCCTGCCTTTGATTGCAGGGCTGATGCAGCAACGCGGCAAACCGGCGCCAAAAACTGTGCGCAGCCTGATCCTTGCCCCCACAAGAGAGCTGGCGGGCCAAATCAAGGATGCGCTGATCCCGCTGGTTGCCGGATCGCCCATCAAAGTGGGTGTTGTTGTGGGTGGTGCGGGCATCAACCCGCAAATCAACCGCCTGTCCAAAGGTCTTGATGTGCTGGTGGCAACACCGGGGCGTCTTCTTGATCTGTTGGACCGTCGTGCGCTGACTTTGGATGAAACCAGCTTTCTGGTTTTGGACGAGGCGGATCAAATGCTCGATCTGGGCTTTATCCATGCGCTGCGCAAAATCTCGGGGCTTTTGCCGGCGCAGCGTCAGACCATGTTGTTTTCGGCCACCATGCCAAAACAAATGGAAGAGATCGCCTCAAGCTATCTGAAAAACCCAAAACGCGTGCAGGTCAGCCCTCCGGGCAAGGCCGCCGATAAGGTGACGCAGGTTGTGCATTTCATTGCCAAGTCGGAAAAGCCAAACCTGCTGATTGAACTGCTGGACAAGCACCGTGAGGAATTGGCGCTGGTCTTTGGGCGCACAAAACACGGGTCAGACAAATTGGCGCGCAAGCTGGAGCAGGCGGGTTATTCTGTGGCCGCCATCCATGGCAACAAAAGCCAGGGCCAGCGCGAGCGTGCGTTGCGCGCCTTCCGTGAAGGTCAGGTCAAAGTGCTGGTGGCCACGGATGTGGCGGCGCGTGGTTTGGACATTCCGGATGTGAAACACGTCTACAACTTCGATCTGCCCAATGTGCCGGAAAACTATGTGCACCGCATTGGACGCACCGCCCGGGCCGGCAAGGACGGCCAGGCGATTGCCTTTTGTTCGCCTGATGAAATGGGCGAGTTGAAGGATATTCAAAAGGTGATGAAAATCTCCATCCCCGTGGCCTCGGGCCGCCCGTGGGAAGTTCTGCCCGATCCCAATGCCAAGCCTCAGGGGCGCAAAGGGGGTGGCCCACGTCGTGGGGGCGGTGGAGGCCAGGGCCGCCCTGGTGGCAAGCCAGGGGGTGGTGCTCCGGGTCAATCGCGACGTCGGCGTCGCGGTGGCGGTGGCGGCGGCGGTGGAAACCGCTCGCAGGCCGCATAAGACATGATCAAACCCCCGCCCTGAAAATGGGTGGGGGTTTTTCTTTGGGAATGCCGATGAATTGCCCGGATAGCGGCCCTGCAAGGTGCTCGCAGCGCGTTGCACATTGTGCTGATCTTAATCAGGCAGGGGTTAAACCAGATCAGGTTCGCGGCCAAATCGGTTGGCCACGCGTGTTACCGTCAACCCCTGTATCACGATTGAAAAGATGACAATCACATAGGTGCAGGTCAGGATCAGCGGCTTCCATTCATTGTCCGGCAGGCTTAGTGCCAAGGCAACCGAGATACCGCCCTTTAACCCGCCCCATGTCATCACCGGGATTACATCGCTGGCAAAGTCGCGGAAGGGGCGAAGCAACATGACCGGTATGGCCACCGCCGCCAAGCGCGCAATCAGTGCCAGCCCGATGGCCAGCACGGCTGACACCAGATAATCAGCCTCAAACGCCACGGCAAACACCTCAAACCCGATCAGCAGGAACAAAACCGCGTTAAGGATTTCGTCAATCAACTGCCAAAACGCATCGACGTATCTTCGGGTTTGCTCGGACATGCCGTGTTTGGTGCCCACATCACCAATCAACAGGCCGGCGCAGACGGCCATGATCGGGGCCGAAACATGCAGATAAACCGCCAGTTCATAGCCCCCAAAGGCCAGACCCAAAGTCAGCAGAACTTCTAATGAGTGGTCATCAATCCGGCGCATAACCCGGAAAGTCAGCCACCCCAGCACAATGCCGAGGATCGCGCCGCCCAGGGCCTCTTGGACAAACAGTATCGCCGCGCCTTCCAGACCGCTGGCGTGATGATCGCCCGTCGGAAAGGCAATGCCCACCAGAACAAGGAACACAACATAACCAACACCATCATTAAACAGGGATTCGCCGGCAATTTTGGTTTCCAGCGATTTGCGCAAATTGGCCGCACGCAACACGCCCAGAACCGCAACCGGATCGGTGGGCGAAATCAGCGCACCAAACACAAATGCAATCAGCAATGGCATGCCGGAAATCCAGCTGAACCCGACGCCAAAAACGACCGTGGACAGGCCCACCCCAATGGTGGCCATCAAGAACACCACGCCCCATTGTTGACGAAGATCACTGATTTTCACATGCAAAGCGCCGGCAAACAGCAAGAGTCCCAACATGCCTTCCAGCAATGCGTCAGAAAAATCAATGCCCAGGATCACCGACCGCATGGTTTCAGCAATGATCAGCTGTGGCCAGATCAGATCAGTGAGCAACACCCCGAACGAGGCAAACAATGCCACCACCAGAATGCCGATTGCCGAGGGCAATTTGAGGAACAGATAGTTGATTGCGCCAAAGGCCCCGGCCAGAACAATCAATAGAGAGGCGATTTGAAGGATGTTCATCTGTGTTCAGTCCCGTGTGCTGTAGAGCGCCTGCCTAACATGGGTGTGCTGTTCGTGCCAGCCTATGTGCGCCGGATGTCTGCCCAGATCGGTAGATGATCCGAAGCCACGCGCGCAGGCCGCACAGTGAATGTGCCAGTGGCCGCGGCCTCCACTTCAGGGCTGAGTGCAAACCGGTCCAGCCGCGCCACGGGGCGGGCAGCTGGAAAACTGGGCGGTGTGAGGATAAACGCCACACCCTGGGCGGTGGCATCCAGGGCGGCCCCGCTGCCCCAATCGTTAAAATCCCCTGCCAAAACCGTGGGCAGCGCGGGCATCTTGGCCAGCGCGCGCATGATCGTGGCCACTTGCATCAGGCGAAACCGCCGGATCAATCCAAGATGCAGGCCAACCACGCGCAATGGCCCGATGCGGGTATCCAGATCGGCACAAACTGCGCCACGTGGCTCTAATCCCGGCAGCTCAATATGCGAGGTGGTTCGTACAGTAACACTGCCGCGTGCCAGCATCGCATTGCCATGCCAGCCAAGTGATCCGCCGGGGGCACCAAAGGGCAGAATATGCCAGCCGTCGGACTCAATCATGTCATGGGGCAGGGCAGCCGGGCGGGGTGGCATCCGTTTGTCGGCTTCTTGCAGCACCACAATATCAGCTTGCATGGCATTGATGACGCCCAAACTGCGCCCAGGCCTGCGCCGCAGGTCAAGCCCGACACATTTTTGCAGGTTATAGCTTGCAATCCGAAGGTTAAGTGACGTCATGTTAGGTAGATAACACCATGAGTTGATAGGGATGTCACGCGATGTTCACAGAACAGACCTGGCTGGTACGGTTGATCTGGCTTGCTCTTTTGGCGGTGGCTGGGGGCGCGGCCTTTGAGGGGCGTTGGTCGCTTGGGTTTGTGGCGCTCGCCACGCTGGCGTTGTCTCTGGCGCCGGTTGTTGTGGCGAAATGGGCCAATATAGAGGTGCCACGCAGCTTTATCGCAGCCATCGTATTGTTTGTTGGCGGCACGGTGTTTCTGGGCGAAGTCTATGACTTTTATGAGCGCTATTGGTGGTGGGATATCGCCATGCACGGCGGCTCGGCTATCGGGTTTGGGTTGATGGGGTTCGTGCTGGTTTTCATGATGTTTCAGGGAGACAGATACGCCGCCCCGCCCATAGCCGTCGCCTTTTTCGCCTTTTGCTTTGGCATCACCATCGGTGTTGGCTGGGAGGTGTTTGAATATGCCATGGATGAGATTTTTGCCCTGAATATGCAAAAATCGGGCCTTCAGGACACGATGGGGGATTTGATTGTTGATGCGGTGGGCGCCTTTATCGGTGCCGCTGCCGGATTTGGCTATTTGAAGGGGCGCGCCCATGGTGGGCTTCCTTTGGTTCTGGATGAATTTATCCGCAAGAACCCGCGCCTGTTTAAGCGATTCAAGAAATAGGTTCAGGTGCCGCAATAGGTGGCTTGGACAACTTCGCTTGGCGCAGGCGGGCGCATCAGATCGGCGCTGTCAGGTTGATCCTCAAAGGGGCGCGCCAGAACCCTCAGCAAACGATCCATCGGTGCATAATCGCCCGCGACTGCACTTTGGATCATCTGCTCAATCTGGTGATTGCGCGCAATGAATGCGGGATTGGCGCTGTGCAGTCTGGCCTCTGCGCCGGTTTCAGACCCAATGCGCGCTTTCCACCCCCCCTCCCAAGCATCAAATGCCTTGGGATCAAGGAATTGATCCCGCGCCTTATCCGTCGCCAAAGCACGGAATGTGTTGGTGAAATCCGCGCGGTTGTCAGCCATGCGGCTTAACAGATCAAGGATCAGTGGCTCATCCTCCGGGGTTGCCGTTTCAATCCCTATCTTGCGCCCCATCA
>DFBW01000217.1 GCA_002366775.1 Roseovarius sp. UBA3070
AGGCAAGACCGGCACGTCACAGGTCCGCTCGGCTGTGGTGAACAATTCCAGCGTGCCATGGGAACAGCGCGACCATGCCCTGTTCGTGAACTTTGCCCCCTACGATAACCCCAAAATTGCCGTGGCCGTGGTGGTCGAACATGGTGGAGGCGGCTCCAAGGTGGCAGCCCCCATCGCCCGCGACATCACGCTTCAGGCGCTATATGGCGAAGACCCGCCCCTGTCGGCCTACCCCTCCAAGGACCGTGGCCGCATCCGCGCTCAACAAGAACGCCTGCGCCGCGAACGCCTTGAGGCCGACGCCGACACGAGCGATCGCGCATGAGCTATCTTGAATACACCGTCCAGCACACACCCACTGGATTGCGCAAGGTTTTGTTCCTGAACTGGCCCTTGGCCATCTTGCTTTGCGCCGTCGCATCGGTTGGCTTTCTCATGCTCTATTCTGTGGCGGGTGGATCGTTCAGCCCCTGGGCTGAACCACAAATGAAACGCTTTGGGATGGGCATGATTTTGATGGTTCTGGTCGCCATGGTGCCCATCTGGTTTTGGCGCAACATGGCAGTGTTGGCATATCTTGGGGCGATTGCCCTGTTAATATTGGTGGAGTTGTTCGGCTCCGTTGGCATGGGGGCACAGCGCTGGATTGATCTAGGCTTCATGCGCCTGCAACCCTCGGAACTGTCCAAAATTTCGCTCGTGTTGCTGCTGGCGGCCTATTACGACTGGTTGCCGATGGCCAAAATATCGCGGCCTTTGTGGGTGCTGGCGCCGGTCGTGCTGATCTTGTTGCCCGTGGCGCTGGTGCTGCGTCAGCCGGATCTTGGCACCTCGATCCTGCTGATTGCCGCCGGGGGTGGCATGATGTTTCTGGCCGGGGTGCATTGGGCCTATTTTGCCGCCGTTATCGCCGCAATCATCGGGCTGATCACGGCCGTCTTTCAAAGCCGTGGAACCAACTGGCAGATGCTGGAGGATTATCAGTTTCGCCGGATTGACACCTTCCTTGATCCCTCCAGCGATCCTCTGGGCGCGGGCTATCACATTACCCAATCCAAGATCGCATTGGGATCAGGCGGCTGGACAGGGCGCGGGTTTATGCAAGGCACACAATCGCGGCTGAACTTCCTGCCCGAAAAACACACCGATTTCATCTTTACCACTTTAGCCGAAGAGTTTGGCTTTATCGGCGCATTCTCCTTGTTGGGGCTATATATCCTGATTTTGGTGTTCTGCATTTCCTCAGCACTCACCAACAAAGATAGATTTTCATCACTGCTGACCCTCGGCATTGCTGTCACATTCTTCCTGTTCTTTGCCGTCAACATGTCGATGGTCATGGGCTTGGCCCCTGTCGTTGGCGTGCCCTTGCCGCTGGTCAGCTATGGCGGATCGGCGATGCTGGTGCTGTTGCTCGGCTTTGGTCTGGTGCAGAGTGCACATGTCCACAAACCGAGGTAACATGTTGTGATGAATATCCTTTTTGCAGGGGCACCTGACAACTGGCCCAGATATGAAGCATCTTTGAACGCGGCCCTCACCAAGGCAGGGATTACCGCACATCTGTCAGACATGATCGCACCAGATGAAGTGGATTACATCATCTATGCCCCCAACGGCCCGGTGCAGGATTTCATCCCCTATACCCGCGCCAAAGCAGTGCTGAGCCTTTGGGCTGGCGTGGAAAAGATCGTGGGCAATCAAACACTTCGCATACCGCTGACCCGAATGGTGGATGACGGGCTAAGCCAAGGCATGAAAGAATGGGTTGCGGGGCATGTGCTGCGCCATCATTTGGGGATGGACGCCGATATCCTGAACAGCGATGGCAGTTGGGTGCAACATATCCCCCCCTTGGCACAGGAGCGCCCCGTGACGGTGCTTGGGCTTGGTGCTTTGGGGCAGGCCTGCGCCAGCACTCTCGCAGATCTGGGGTTTGACGTCACCGGGTGGAGCCGCTCTGCGAAAACTGTGCCGGGTATCAAATGCTTATCGGGTGATGCAGGGTTGCGGGCGGCGCTGGCCAGTGCCGAAATTATTGTTTTGTTACTGCCATTTACACCTCAAACTGAAAACATCCTGAACGCCGAAACCTTGGCATTGTTGCCGCGTGGCGCAGTGGTGATCAACCCCGGACGCGGGCCGTTGATAGATGATGACGCTTTGTTGGCGTCGCTTGATAGCGGCCATATTTCCCATGCTACGCTGGATGTGTTCCGGGTGGAGCCTTTGCCCAAGGATCATCCCTTTTGGGCACATCCAAACATCACTGTAACCCCGCATATCGCTGCGGATACGCGCCCTTCGACAGCGGCTAAAGTGATCGCAGAAAACATTCGGCGCAACGAAGCAGGCGAGGCCCTGCTGTATCTCGTTGATCGAGGTGCTGGGTATTAACTATCTGAGAATAGGCGGTTTATTTGGATCAGATCCGGGGGGCGGGGCCTTGATCGGCTCTATGGGTTGTGGCAGATCAAACCGCAATCCAACCTTGGCCAGACGGGGCGTGGCCGGGTCATTGGCCCCAAAAAAGGCAACATCAACTGCCGCGGCCTCAAGCCCCGAAAATATCAGAACATCCCCAACCGCACGGGCCAGCGCAGGCTGCGCACCGGGAATGGCATCAACAACGCCCAGCAAATGCCCCTGCCCGCCATCGCGGTAAGCCACCCCAACCAGATAAGCAGAGTGCGCAAGCCCGGTTGCTGCGGCCAGTCTTTCATCCAGAGACCTCAGAAAACTCTCTGGTAAGCCTTTGGGCGCAAACAGTTTTTCAATCTTTTTCTCCACCTCCTGAGGCGCTTGGGCGAGGGTTTCATTTAACCAGATGATCTCATCCGCCATGAGGAAGGTCGAAGAGGGCGCCACGTCAATATTGAGGGCAATCCCGAGGTTTTCCGGCCCCAACATCTGCGCAAGCACCCGACCTGAAACCGCCGCAAAGGGGGCTTCCCCTTGGGTGAGATCGCTCATCCGACTTTCCAGATCAAACGCCATGACAAATTTTTCATCATACATTTCAAATATTTCCGGAGATATCTTGTCACCA
>DFBW01000139.1 GCA_002366775.1 Roseovarius sp. UBA3070
GATGGCAGCCTGCCACTTATCCAACTGTCCCCTGAGTGGGAGGATACATTTTCCACCTATCAGATAGATTCAGAGCCTAATCGCCTGGATGTTGCGCTGCCGCCTGAGCTTTTTAACACCCTGACAGAAGCTGTCTCATCTGAGGTCAGCAAAGTTGGTGATCAGGGCATTTACCCTGCAATTGTCACGTCAACCGCACGACGGCGTTTCTTGCGCACGGTTTTGTCGGCACGCAATATTTCAAACCCGGTCCTGTCATTTGAGGAAATCGGTGTTGATGCGAAACCCGCCCTTGTTGGCATGGTCGCCGCATGAACAATCTGGCCGCACTTCTAAACCTGTCACAAGATGTGTTGTGGTTGCACTTTCTAGTACTGTTGCGCGTGGGCCCGGTAATGTCACTGTTTCCTGGGTTTGGCGAACGCTCCGTGCCTGCCCGAATTAAATTGGTGCTGACGCTGGCCATGACCGCTATCGTCGCACCTGCCTCACAACCTCATCTTGAGGCGTTGGTGGTTAACCAGCCGCCCATTGGATGGCTGGTGGTCAGCGAAACATTGGTAGGCCTGATAATCGGCATTGGGATTCGCCTATTTGTCCTGGCTCTACAAACCGCAGGTTCCATTGCGGCGCAATCAACCTCCCTTTCGCAAATTTTAGGCAGCGCCGGGGTCACACCCTTGCCCGCTATGGGGCATTTGTTGGTTGTGGGTGCGCTGGCTTTGGCGATGTTGTTGGGCCTGCATGTGCGAGTCGCGCAGATGATGGTATTGACCTACGGCGTATTTCCAGCAGCAGTCATGCCTGAGGCCGCTACCGTTGCTGCTTGGGGCGTGCGCCAGATCTCAGGCGCCTTTGCCCTGGCCTTCACGTTGGCCGCGCCCTTTGTGATCGTCTCTGTGCTGTACAATCTGACCCTCGGTATCATCAACCGGGCCATGCCTCAGATGATGGTCGTCTTTGTCGGCGCGCCGGTGATCACCGCAACCGGGATGGGCCTGCTTTTGCTTTTGGCACCCACGATGCTGTCACTTTGGGTTGATGCACTGCAGGGTTTTATCGCCAATCCGTTTGGAGGCTGAACCATGGCCGACAAGGATGACGACGCCGAAAAATCCCATGAACCAACGCCACAGAAGTTGCAGGAGAAACGCAAGAAAGGTGAGATTGCACGATCAGCCGATTTGACCACCGCTGCGACATACGGGGGTTTCCTTCTGGTGGGGCTGTCTATTGGAGCCGACACGATTGAGCAAATGGGCTCTTCCATGGCGGCGCTCGTGGGTCAATCGGGCGCGATAGCTGATTTGGTATTTGAAGGCAGCGGTGCATCTGGACTCAGCGGATTGATGGCCAGCATTGGATTGGCTTTGCTCGGCTGGTATCTGATACCGGCAGGTATGGGCCTGCTATCGGTTCTGGCACAACGCAGTTTCATCGTCGCAGCTGACAAGGTGAAGCCCAAGCTCTCGCGGCTCGATCCGATCGCCAATGCGAAGAAGAAATTCGGTATTTCTGGCCTGTTCGAGTTTGCAAAAAGTTTTTGCAAACTGTTGTTTTATTCCATCCTGTTGGGGTTCTTCCTGACCTACAGAATTGATGAAATGGCCGGGGCCATTCACGCAGAACCACACATGATAGGCGCATTGATGCTTCGGATGGTGGTCGAATTCATGTTTGTGGTGTTGGTCATAGCGCTTCTAGTAGGCGCGGCCGACTTTTTGTGGCAACGCCATGATTTTCTGCGCCAGAACCGTATGTCCTACCGAGAGCTTCAGGAAGAACATAAACGTCATGAAGGCGATCCGCATATGAAGCAAAAACGCCGACAGAAGGGGGCTGAAATAGCGGGAGCTCAGATGATGGCTGATGTGCCTGACGCCGATGTGGTGATCGTAAACCCAACCCACTATGCTGTTGCCTTGAAATGGAGCCGCGCGCCCGGATCTGCACCCACCTGCGTGGCCAAAGGTGTGGATCACATCGCTCTGTCAATTCGTGAGCTGGCCGAGGAAAACGGTGTGCCTATCCGTCACGATCCGCCCACCGCGCGAGCCCTGTATGCCACAACGCAAATCGGAGACGAGATTGATTCGGATCACTACCGGGTTGTGGCTGCTGCTATCCGCTTTGCCGAAACTCTACGTCGCCGCGCGAAGAAATTCGGATGACCCGCACAGCAAATACCGAATTGGCTGTACTGACCAATATGTTGTTTCAGGCTGAGCAATCCAAAATGCGCCATGTGGTTGAGCAGGAAGCTGCTTTGCGCCGCGGTCTGGCCCGGTTAGATGCGAGCCGCGTGGCAAATCTGGCGCTGCCGACCGCAAAAATGCGTGCCGTGCGACAGATCGGGGCAGATGTGCAATGGCAGGCCTGGCTGGGGCGCACGCGCGCTGATCTCAACCGCCAGTTGGCTCTTTGCCTTGTGCAAAAAGAACGGATGATGAAAGCGCTGCGACAGGCCCACGGCCGAAAGTTGGCCGCCGATCAAATAGATACCGCTGCGCAACAGGCCAGAGCATGTCATCTCGGCAAGATTGAGAGAGACAGCGAAGAAGCTCTGTCTGTTCTAAAGAGAATTCAGGTCGCAAAGGCCAAGAATTAGACTGGTTCCAGAATCATACGTCCTGCCGGGCGATATCGGTTATGACAACCCCGGTGACGATTTTCCCAATTACATTTTGCGCCGCTTCGGTTAGTGAAGCTCGCAACACATCCAAATTGTTTCCATCGGTAAACCGGCCTTGAAATCCGCCAATGTTGGCGTGATCAAACATCACCTGCAGCAATGCGTCACGCAGCTTGGGTTCGCGCATGTAGATGACCTCAGTTTGGCCTGCGTCCACTTCTATGCCCAAAGACATCACAACCAGCGATTCTACCAAATCATCTGAAACAACGGGTATAACGAACTGATTATTCAACTCGACATACTCTCGTATCTCAGATTCGGTAGGGTCTTCTTCCTCGGTCATATGAGTGTCAGGCTCAGACATATCCCCACAGGGATTGTGGTTTGCCATGTCTGTTGGGGCAGGCTTAAGCATGACCCCAGCACCAATACCGGCGCCCGCACCAATTAAGATGAGCAAGATGGGAAGTAGTTTTTTGATCATTTGGTCCTCTTAAAATGGCAATACAGCATCCAGAATCTGTTGGCCGTAACGGGGCTGCTGCACATCAGTGATCTGTCCCCGTCCACCATAGGACACCCGCGCCGAAGCGATTTTGTCGTATGTGATCTCATTCTGGCGCGAGATATCTTCGGGCCGCACAAAGCCTTCAACCAGCAGCTCGCGTAGCTCAAAATTGACTCGTACTTCCTGACTGCCAGCAATCTCCAGTACGCCGTTGGGCAGCACCTGCATCACAGTTGCGGCCACACGCAGCGTCAGTTTTTCGTTGCGTTTAACCGAACCATCACCGCCAGACTTGCCCGAACTGTCCAGCTCCACGGCATTGTCCAAAGACGTGCCTTCGGGCAAATCGTTGTTGATGCGCTGGGGTAGGCCGAACAGATGTGGCACGCTCAGGTTCTCAGATCCACTGCGTGACCGAGATGTGGAATTCGAAATTTCTGCCTTTTCGTCAATCTCAACCAC
>DFBW01000304.1:0-12494 GCA_002366775.1 Roseovarius sp. UBA3070
AATCGCGCGTGGTAACGAAGCTGCGCAACGTGTGCGTGCCCAGGCGGATCGGACCCAGGTTGAGATAGTCTCGGACGCCAAGCGTCAGGCCGAAATCACCCGTGGTGAAGCCGATGCCAAACGCAACGCGATCTTCAACGAAGCCTTTGGCGCGGATATAGAATTCTTTGAATTCTACCGGTCGCTGAATGCCTATCGCAAGGCGTTGCAGGGGTCGAATTCGTCCATGGTGATGTCACCGGACAGCGAGTTCTTCAACTACCTGCGCTCGGATCAGGGCGCAGCTGCACAATGATCGAAACCGCGCTTCTGGCGTTGGGTTTGGTGCTGATTGTCGAGGGGCTGGTGTACGCACTGGCCCCTTCGCTTATTGAGAATTTACTGGAGGCGATGCGGGCATTAACCCTTGAACAACGCCGCGCAATCGGGCTTGCTGCGCTGGCAACGGGCTTGGTTATTTTGTGGCTCGCCAAAGCGCTTGGCGCTTGATCAAAACGACACAAAGACATCACATGCGCGTGAGCTGTGGTAGGTTTAATTGAGATTACGTTAACCATACCTACATCAAAGCTATGTAAAAGCCGTCTATTCTTAGGCGGAGTAAGGACAACGAAGGAGTATCGGGAGTGAACGTCCAAGCCATTTCAACACAAATTCAGAGTGCTCGCAGCCTGCGCGCCCTGTGGCTAACCGCCCTGGCAATAGCTCTGCTGATGGCACAGGCCATTGTGGCGCAGGCCCGGCCCGAGAGCTTTGCCGATCTCGCCGAAAAGATCAGCCCAGCGGTGGTTAACATCACCACCTCAACGGTTGTGGCACAGGGCACCGGCCCCTCGCCCATCGTGCCCGAAGGATCCCCGTTTGAAGATTTCTTCCGCGAGTTTCGGGACCGCAATGGTCAGGGTGATCGACCACGTCGCACGTCGGCGCTGGGATCGGGTTTTGTGATCTCTGAGGATGGTTATGTTGTCACCAACAACCATGTCATTGAAAGCGCCGATGAGATCATCATTGAGTTCTTTTCCGGTGCAGAGCTGGAAGCCAAAGTGATTGGCACCGACCCAAAAACCGACATTGCGCTTTTGAAGGTGGAAACCGATGAGCCTTTGGCGTTTGTCAGCTTCGGCGATAGCGACACTGCGCGCGTGGGCGATTGGGTGATGGCCATGGGTAACCCGCTGGGTCAGGGATTTTCGGTCTCTGCGGGCATCGTATCAGCGCGCAATCGCGCCCTGTCCGGCACCTATGACGATTACATTCAGACGGATGCAGCGATCAACCGGGGTAACTCAGGTGGCCCGCTGTTTAACCTTGATGGCAATGTGATTGGCGTGAACACGGCAATCCTCAGCCCCAACGGCGGTTCTATCGGGATTGGGTTTTCGATGGCCTCTAACGTGGTGACCCGTGTGGTCGGCCAGTTGCAGGAATACGGCGAAACCCGTCGTGGCTGGCTGGGCGTGCGCATTCAGGATGTGACCGATGACGTGGCCGAGGCAATTGGCTTGGAAAAAACCGCAGGTGCCATGGTTACCGATGTGCCCGAAGGCCCCGCCAAAGAAGGCGGCATGCTGGCTGGTGACGTTATCATGAGCTTTGATGGCCATGACGTTGCCGACACTCGCGGCCTTGTGCGCCGGGTGGGCAATTCTGAGGTTGGCAAAGCCGTGCGCGTGGTTGTGTTCCGCGACGGTAAAACCCAGACGCTGAAGATCACCCTGGGCCGCCGTGAGGCCGCAGAAGGCGCGATCCCTGCCGTACAGCAAGGTGAGGACGGCGGCACTATGGACGAGCCGACTGAAAAGGTTGTGCTGGATCTGACGTTAAGCCCCCTGAACGACGAACTGCGCAGCCAACTGGCGCTGTCTGAGACAGCAACAGGTCTGGTGGTCAAGGATGTGGATACGCTCTCGGAGGCTTATGAAAAGGGCATGCGCGCTGGTGATCTGATCACCGAAGCGGGCCAGCAAAAGCTGATTGGCATTTCAGATCTTGAAGACCGGATCGCCGAGGCAACAGAAGCTGGCCGCAAGTCACTGCTGCTATTGGTGCGCCGCGCGGGCGAGCCACGCTTTGTGGCGCTGACGATTGAAGCTGAATAGGCTTTGCAGCGTATCGCCTTTAACCTGAAGTAGGGAAAAGGCGATACGCCGCACAACATATGAACGCTGTGGGCGTTTCGGGCAAAATCACTGAACCAGGTTTTACGCGAAATGCTTTAGCAATCTGACATTTGGAAGGGTGCCCTGTGGATAAGGGGCGCCTTTTTTCATTGTTTTTTAGACAGCGGTGGGGTGAAACCCCACCTTACAGAGGCAGTTCAAACGGTCTGAGCTGCGTATCCTTGCGCAAATACAACGGATGTTTGGCCGATCCATCCTTGTTCACGCCCAAACATTGCAACGGTTTGCCCAAAGCAGTTATGGCCACAAATACATCCCGCACCACCGGCTGAAATCGGGCGTGCAATTTGCCATAGGCCATAACCACCAGTTCGGCCTCGCTCGCCATATCCACCAGCGCCGGGATGTTCGCACCACTGCAGGCCAGCGCCGGATCGGGCGGGATGTCCTTGGGCGAGGTTGCACGCCAATCCAGCATGTTGCCCTTCAGATAGCGGGTAAATCCCCAGTCGCGTGAAAACATCAGTTCGCGGTGGCAAGTGGGGTCTGACACCTCGGCCCCTGCCACCGAAGGGTTCATTCCGATAAAAAGCACAGATTTTGGCGTATCTGCGGCCTGCGTCCAATCGCGAGTCAAAGCTTGCCGATATCGGCCGCAGTCAGAAAACGTTGCCCCGCCGATCACGCCGTCTGGCAGTTTCAGGCGCACTTTACCGCCGGGATCATGCAGATGATCAGGGCTGCTCATGGTGCCTCGCTGGGAAGGATCACACGGCTGGGGTGCAGCTCTCCGCCTTTGAAACGGCCCACGGCCACAGCGCGGCCATCATGAGCAGCCCAGCATTCATCGCCGTAGTCCACATCCGATCCGATCACCATGCCGGGATTGCCATTGCGCAGCTTCGCTGCGGCCTCGGCCGAACAGGTCACCATCGGCAACTCCGCCAATCCCATTTCCAGGGGACGCACATGTGTATCCAGATCAGGGCTTTGTGCCATCGTTTCGATCTGCTCAAAGCTCAGGCCATCGCCCACCTCAAACGGCCCTGACCAGAGCCTGCGCAGCCATGTCACATGTGCCTTACAGCCCAACGTTTCGCCCAGATCACGGGCGATGGCGCGCACATAGCCACCTTTGCCGCAGGTCATTTCCAGCACCGCGGTATCGGCATCAGGGCGATCAGTCAGCACCAGTTCCTCAACCCACAGGGGCCGCGCAGCAATCTCGACATCCTCACCATCGCGGGCCAGCTTGTAGGCGCGCTGCCCGTCGATCTTCACGGCGGAAAACTTGGGCGGCACCTGCATGATGTCGCCAACGAAGGCCCCCAATGCCGCTTTGATTTCGTTGTCATCCGGGCGGGTGTCACTGGTGGCAATCACTTCGCCTTCGCCATCATCGGTGTTGGTGGCCTGGCCAAACCGCACGGCAAAGCTGTAGGCCTTCAACGCATCGGTGATATAGGGCACGGTCTTGGTTGCCTCGCCCAGCGCCACAGCTAGAACGCCGGTTGCTTCGGGGTCCAGGGTGCCTGCATGGCCGGCCTTCTTGGCCTGCAACGCCCAGCGCACTTTGTTGACCACCGCCGTCGAGGTCATTCCAGCCGGTTTATCCACCACCAGCCAACCTGAAATATCGCGGCCTTTGCGTTTGCGTGCCATGCACAGCCCTATCTGTTTGTTGGATATGCGGGGTAGTTCACCTACACCCGATCGTCAATCATTCAGCGTCTGCGACCACACCCACAATCGGCCCCATGGGAAAGCCGCCATCGTTGCGCCCCAGCCCAAGTGCATACAACCGCGAGATATTGCCATCAAAATAGAGCGCCTGTGGCACCTTAATTCCATCACGGAAAAACCGCCCGAAAGTGTGAAAGTTCACCGAGGCGTGCGACATGGCAAACCAGACCGTACGGCCATCACCAGAGGTGCCCACACCATTGCGGATATAGCGGCTGTCGCTATCCTTCAAAAACCGGGGGTGCAGCTGGCCATCAATCACCAGCATCGGCCCGGATTGGCTGGCATGGGTGCAATTTGGCGCCTCGCGCAGAAAGCGGCGCGTTTCAATCACGCGCGCGTGGGTGTCCCCCACACAAAACACCCCATTGGGCAGCAGGCCGAAATTACCGGGCCCATCGGTGCTGATGACCGGCGCGCGCTCGGTGCCGCTTTCAACATAGTGGCCCACCGGGCTGCGATCAGCATGATACATGCCCGCATTCATCGCAAAAAGCAGGGTTTGGTCGGCGTTTGCCAGTTTCGTCGCCACATTGTCAAAGCTGCCAAAGGGGCGGTCGGTGTCGGGGTCACGCAAGAACAGGCGTATTTCGTCCTGAGTGATGTTCACCTCGCACAGGGTGTATGTACCACCGTCAAAGCTTACGTCCTTGCACTCAACCGCTGCCGCAGGCGTTGCAAGGCTTACAATGGCCACAAGAAGCCAGCGCACGCCTACTCCTCCAGGTCCCGGCGCACGTCATCGCGGTCAAACAGACGGCGGGTTTCGTCCATCTGATCGAATGTCGCGTCCAGCCTGAAGCGCAGGTCAGGTGCATATTTCAGATCAAGCTTTTTGCTGATCTGGTGGCGCAGCTCAGCCTTGTTGCGCGCCAGAAGGCCGATCAGCTCTTTCTGGCCCTGCCCGCCCAGCGGCATGACATAGGCCGTGGCGACCTTCAGGTCGGGTGATGTGCGCACTTCCCCCACAGTCACCGACATCCGGTTCAGATCCGGGTCATGCACATCGCCACGCGCCAGCACTTCGGACAAAGCGCGCCGAATAAGCTCGCCCACGCGAAGCTGGCGTTGTGAGGGACCGGGCCCATCATGAAACTTGTTCTTTGCCATGAGGTGCATCTAAGACCTGTGCCTCGATTTGCCAAGCGGTAACGAGGCGGCAGCTCAGGCAAAGAGTATTTTGCCTCTGGCGGGGATATTTGGGGCAAGAAGATGGGACGGGGCCGGGAATTATAGCAACTTGGGCGTTGTCTGAGCCTGCCTGGGCGCGCTATGCATTGGCCGGACAAGGGCGGAGTGAGCGACATGGCAGAATTACCAGGCATCGTGGTGACAGGCGCATCGGGGCGCATGGGCCAGATGTTGATCCAGACGATTGAGGCCAGCAATGCAGCGCGGCTGGTGGGCGCGGTTGAGCGTGAAGGCCATACATGGGTTGGCCAGGATGTGGGCGCGGCAATGGGCGGCGGCGATCTGGGCGTGGCAGTTACGGATGACCCGCTTGAGGCCTTTGCCAAAGCGCAAATCGTGATTGATTTCACATCCCCCGCAGCCACAGTGGCATTCTCCACCCTGACCGCACAAGCGCGCGCCGTACATGTGATTGGCACCACAGGCATGAGTGACGATGATCTGGCCAAGCTTTCTATTGCTGCACGTCATGCCACCATCGTGCGCGCGGGTAACATGAGCCTTGGCGTTAATCTGTTGGTGCAACTGACCCGCCAGGTGGCCGCAGCCTTGGACGAGGATTACGACATCGAAATAATCGAGGCGCATCACAATCAAAAGGTTGATGCGCCTTCAGGCACCGCCCTGATGCTGGGCGAGGCGGCCGCCGAAGGGCGCGGCGTTGATCTGGCATCAGCCTCGGACCGGGGGCGCGATGGGATCACCGGCAAACGCAAACGTGGCGACATCGGATTTAGCGCCATTCGCGGTGGCGATATCATTGGTGAACATGATGTGATGTTTGCCACTGCGGGTGAACGGATCACTTTGCGGCATGTGGCCAGTGATCGTTCGGTCTTTGCACGTGGTGCATTAAAGGCAGCACTTTGGGGCTTGGGGCGTAAACCGGGCGAATACGACATGTTGGACGTGCTGGGGCTGAAATAACGCCCAACATCAAAAATCGACCGCGATGCCTTTTCTTTCCCAATCGCCATAGCGCACGGGCTCTAGCCCTTCGCGGCGGCCACCCAGTTCCTTGGGCAGTTCCTGCGCGGCGGCCGTCTGGCGGCGCTCATCGGCCTCAGCCAGGGCGCGGATCGCGGCGGCGGGCAGGTCTTTTTGGTCGTCGCAAGGCATAGCTTTGGGTTCCTTTGTCCGTGTCCCCTTGATATACGCCCCCATCCCGCCCCGGCAAGGACCGATCACACATGACCAACATGGCCCCCTCAGCCCGCCACAAGGCGGCGTCCCTTCTGGATCAGATCATCGGTGAAGGTCGTCTGATGTCCGAGCTGATCGGCAGCGGTGTGTTGGACAAGCTGCCGCCCGCCGATCGGGCACGCGCCCAGCGGCTGGCCACAGACACCCTGCGCGGCATGGAGCGCGCCGACCGCATGCTCAGCCGTCATCTGCGCAAACCGCCGCCTTTGACGGTGCATAATCTGTTGCGTGTCGGCACGATCGAGCTGTGTCTGGGCGGTGATCCGCACGGCGTGGTCAACGATATGGTCAGCATCATTGGACGCCACCGCCGCTATGGCAACCTTAAGGGGCTGGTGAACGCCGTGTTGCGCAAGATGGCTGCGGATGGGCCGCGCAACTGGAATGATTTGCGCATTCCGCGCTTGCGCAGCTGGCTGCGTGAGCCGCTGGTGGCCGCCTATGGGCAAGGCGCGATGAACGCCATGGACCGCGCCTATTTTGCCGGCGCGCCGTTGGACCTGACTGCAAAGGGCGACCCCAAAGCAGTGGCTAAGGCCACAGGCGGGAAATTGTTGCCCACAGGCAGCATTCGGATAGAAAATGCTGGGCAGGTTTCTGCCTTGCCCGGCTTTGAGGCTGGCGATTGGTGGGTACAGGATGCAGCGGCGGCCATTCCGGTGCAGGTGTTAAACCCGCAACCGGGCGAGCATATTCTTGATCTATGTGCGGCACCGGGCGGCAAAACCCTGCAACTGGCAGCGGCCGGGGCCACGGTGACAGCGCTTGACCTGTCCGAACGGCGCATGGAGCGCGTTGCACAGAACCTGGCACGCACAGGCCTAAGCGCCACATGTATTACAGAGGATGCATTGTCCCATTCAGGTGGGCCGTATGATGCCATATTGCTGGATGCGCCCTGTTCTGCCACCGGCACCATCCGGCGGCACCCGGATTTGCCATTTGCCAAGGACGGCAGCGACTTTGGCGAGCTGTTTGCCCTGCAATCGGCGATGATCGACCACGCGCTGAGCCTGCTTAAGCCCGGCGGGCGTTTGGTGTATTGCACCTGTTCATTACTGCCCGACGAAGGGGAGGTGCAGATTGATGAGGCCCTTGCCCGCCACCCGGATCTAAAAACCGATGCCGAGGCCTGCCTGCGCCCCGGAATTGACCCCGACTGGCGCACGCAAGAAGGTGGTTTACGCCTGCGGCCCGACTATTGGGCCCAAGCAGGGGGCATGGACGGGTTTTATATCGCGTGCCTGCGCCAGTAATTGCCGAGCCACGCATCGCGCGCATTCTGTCGGTGACTTACGCCATGGCCACAGGTATATTGGCACAAACAACGCCGCAAAGAGCGTCAAGAGGCACGGGCTATGTCAACGGAAACCGAATGTTTTTCGGCGCGATGGGCGCGCTTAAGAAACCGTTTTGAAGCGCGGCGTGCAGCATGGGCGCGCCCGGCGACAGCCTTTGTCTCGCAGCCCGAACCCCGCACCATCGGCAGCTATGCACGTGGACGCCAGCTGAGTGCTGGCAATTTCGTTTTTTCCGGCACGCTTATTCAGGCCCCCGATACCGGGTTGTGGGATCTGGGCGCGCCTGATCGCGGATTTGAAGATGAACAACACGGGTTTGGCTGGCTGGATGATCTGGCCGCCGCCGGCGACACCGCAGCAAGGCAGGCCGCACAGGATTGGACAATAGACTGGATCGCCCGGTATGGCGGCGGAAACGGCCCCGGCTGGACACCCGAACTGACCGGTCGTCGCCTGATCCGCTGGATCACCCATGCATTGTTTTTGATGAACGGCATGAGCGGCGAAGACACCGAGCCGTTTATGCGCTCCCTTGGTCAGCAAACAATATTCCTGGGGCGGCGTTGGAAAACATCCCCCCCCGGCCTGCCCCGGTTTGAAGCCCTCACCGGCATGATTTATGCAGGCCTGTCGCTGGAGGGAATGGAGGCACATGTGAACCCGGCTCTCTCGGCGCTGGCGCGTGAGTGTGATGCACAGATCGACGATCAGGGCGGGCTGCCCACCCGCAACCCCGAAGAACTGCTTGAGGTCTTTACCCTGCTCACATGGGCCGCTTTGGCCCTGTCGGAAACCGGCCATACCCCGGGCAATGCACATTGGAGCGCGATCGAACGCATCGCCCCGACCCTGCGCACCCTGCGTCACGCCGATGGCGGGCTGGCGCGGTTTCATGGTGGTGGTCGGGGTCTTGAAGGGCGGCTGGATGGCGCATTGGCCACCAGCGGTGTGAAACCAAGGGCCAATGATGGGTTGGCCATGGGGTTTGCACGGCTCAGCGCCGGGCGCACCAGCGTTATTGTGGATGCCTCATTGCCACCACGCGGGCGGGCGTCTGCGGGCGCACATGCCTCAACGCTTGCGTTTGAGCTGACGTCAGGGCGTCGGCCATTGATTGTCAACTGCGGCTCGGGCTCAAGTTTCGGCCCTGAATGGCGCCGGGCGGGGCGCGCCACACCGTCACATTCCACGCTGGTGCTGGCCAATCGCTCCAGCTCTACCCTTGGCAGCACGGGGCAGGCACAGCAATGGCTGCATGATACCCCCTCTTTTGTGCCCGCCGAGATGAGCCAGGCCCAGGACGGGCTGCGCTTAGAAGCGGGCCACGATGGCTACAAGCGCGCATATGGGTTGACCCATGTGCGCAGGATCGAAATGACGTTTGATGGCCGCGGCATTGCTTCGGAAGATATGCTGATCACGCTGGATGACGCCGACAAAGCCCAGTTTGATCACGCGATGGATGCCAACCCGTTGCAGGGTATCCCCTATGACATCCGGTTTCATCTGCACCCTGATGTGGACGCCTCAATTGATATGGGCGGCTCGGCGGTGTCACTGGCACTGAAAAGCGGTGAGATCTGGATTTTCCGGGCCGATGGTGCCGCTGAAATGACCGTTG
Organism: Roseovarius sp. UBA3070; assembly: GCA_002366775.1. GTDB lineage: Bacteria > Pseudomonadota > Alphaproteobacteria > Rhodobacterales > Rhodobacteraceae > Roseovarius. Next base: position 9,183 of record DFBW01000304.1, read on the forward strand.
AACCCAGCGTTTACCTTGAGAAAGTCCGGCTGAAACCGCGCGCGGCCAAGCAGATCGTTCTAACTGGCCGGGTGACGGAGTATGCCAGCCGGGTGCGTTGGTCTCTGGCCAAGGCGCAGGAAACGCCGATCTCAATCCGGGATCTGGCGCAGGATGAACTGGACCCTCTGGCCGAGGAATAACCACATGTCACGGGCGGCCACGCGCTTATGCCGCACAGCTTTTGTTGAAACTGTGGTTCAAGTCCTATGCGAAACGCTTTAGAGGGGGCCTCAAACCATCTGAGGACCTTACACACATGCCTGATCTCGCCCCGCTGAACCGCGCCCTTCTTTCTGTATCTGACAAGACCGGACTGGTCGAATTGGGCAAGGCGCTGGCGGCGCGCGGGGTGGAATTATTGTCCACCGGCGGCAGTGCAAAAACATTGCGCGAGGCCGGATTGGATGTACGCGATGTGGCCGATGTCACGGGCTTTCCCGAAATGATGGATGGCCGGGTGAAAACCCTGCATCCAATGGTGCATGGCGGTTTGTTGGCGCTGCGCGACGATGAGGGCCATGTGGCGGCCATGTCCGAGCACGGGATCGGCCCGATCGACCTGCTGGTGGTCAATCTTTACCCCTTTGAAGACACCGTCGCCAAAGGTGGCGATTATGACACCTGCATTGAGAATATTGATATTGGCGGCCCGGCAATGATCCGCGCCGCCGCCAAGAACCACGGGTTTGTCAGCGTTGTTGTTGATGTCCAAGATTATCAACCCCTGCTTAATGAACTGGATGCCAACGCCGGGCAGACGACATATGCGTTCCGCCAAACTCTGGCACAAACGGCCTATGCACGCACCGCGGCCTATGATGCGGCTGTGTCCACCTGGATGGCCGAGGCGCTGAACGACGCAGCCCCACGTCGGCGCGCTGTGGCCGGTACATTGGCACAAACGTTGCGTTATGGTGAAAACCCGCATCAATCGGCGGCCTTTTATACCGATGGCAGCGCACGCCCTGGCGTGGCAACGGCTCAGCAACTGCAAGGTAAAGAGCTGAGCTATAACAATATCAACGACACAGATGCCGCGTTTGAGCTGGTCAGCGAGTTTAACCCGGCGGATGGCCCCGCCGTGGCGATCATCAAACATGCCAACCCATGCGGTGTGGCGCGTGGGCGCAGCCTGTCGGATGCGTATCGCAACGCGTTCAACTGTGACCGCACATCGGCCTTTGGCGGGATTATCGCGCTGAACCAGCCTTTGGACGGCGCCACGGCTGAGGAAATCTCGGGCATTTTCACCGAAGTTGTAATTGCCCCCGGTGCCGATGCAGATGCCATAGATATCTTTGCCAAAAAGAAAAACCTGCGTCTGTTGGTCACCGAAGGGTTGGCCAATCCGGCCGAGGCGGGGCGGATGCTCAAACAGGTTTCAGGTGGGTATCTGGTGCAGGACAAAGACAATGGACGGTTGAGCATGAGCGATTTGCGTATTGCCACCAAGCGCCAGCCGACAGATGCAGAAATGACCGATATGCTGTTTGCCTGGACCGTGGCAAAACATGTGAAATCCAACGCGATTGTCTATGTCAAAGACGGCGCCACCGTGGGTGTGGGCGCCGGTCAGATGAGCCGCGTTGACAGCTGCCGCATTGCCGCGCGCAAAGCCGAGGACATGGCGACAGAGCTGGGATTGGCCAAGCCGCTGACGCTGGGCAGTGTTGTGGCATCTGATGCGTTCTTTCCCTTTGCCGACGGGCTGTTGAGTGCCGCCGAGGCCGGCGCAACCGCCGTCATCCATCCCGGTGGGTCAATGCGCGACGATGAGGTGATCGCCGCCGCCGACGAGGCCGGACTGGCAATGGTCTTGACCGGGATGCGCCACTTCCGGCACTAAGGCACAAGCAATGACAGGGCCGCACGAGTCGGCCCATATGAGGAGAGCAGCATGCGCACCGTTTTCTGGGTGGCCGCATTGGTATTTGTCGCCGATCAGGTGTCAAAATACTATGTCGTTCACATGCTCGCATTGGATCGAGTTAAGGATATCTCGGTCTGGCCTCCCTATTTCAATCTAAGCATGGCTTGGAATTACGGGATAAATTTTGGCCTCTTTGCGCAAGATCACCCGACTGTGCGCTGGGTGCTGATTGGTGTCGCGCTGACCATTTCCGCCGCCGTTTTGTGGTGGGTGCACCGTGATCCCGCCGGGCGGTGGCAAAAAATTGCCGCTGGCCTTTTGGTGGGTGGTGCGATGGGAAACATCGTGGATCGGCTGATTTATGGTGCTGTGGCGGACTTTATCAACGTCTCATGTTGCGGAATTAACAACCCTTATGCCTTTAATATTGCAGATATTGCTGTCTTTATCGGCGCTTTTGGCATGGTTGTGTTGTCCACAGACAAAAAGGCCGCGTGACCTTGGGCAAATCATGGGATAAACCAATGCCAAATGGTGATGGGGAGTGGCGATGACTATGCCGCGCTTAGTGATGTTTGTTTTGATCCTGGGGCTTGCTGCCTGCGGGAACAAAGATCGTGATGTACAGCTGAGAAAGATCAAACACACCGGCAATGGACCGGATGAGTTTTCGATCATTCCGGGCAAACCGCTGGAGCCGCCGACAGATTTCGCGGCCTTGCCTGCGCCCACGCCGGGTGGGGCCAACCTCACCGATCAAAATCCGCGCGGTGATGGTATTGCCGCCTTGGGTGGTAAACCCGGTGCATTGGTGGCCGCTGGTGTATCCAGTGCCGACAGTGCGTTGCTTAATCACACCCGCCGCTACGGCGTCAGTGCCGGCATCCGCGAAACGCTGCGCGTCGAAGATAAGGAAACCCGCCGCCGCCATGGCCGGGTGAATATCCTGAATATTGGACCAAATGACGATTACTCCAATGCCTATCGCAAACAGTGGCTGGACGCTTATGGCGAGTATTACCGCCTTCGCAATCTGGGCGTGACCACACCTTCGGCCCCACCCGAAGAATAATCTTCAGCACATCACAGAGCCGCGAGCGCGCTTGAACCTGCGCGCAGGAGGCGTATCTATCTGGTGACAGTGCTGCCCTCTGGATGGAGATATGTTGAATGCGGTTTTTGATGATGTGTGTTGCGATGGGCTTGGCGTTTGCGCAGCCCGGCCTGGCCAGCGGTCAGGTCACCACCTACCAGTTGGAAAACGGCATGGATGTTGTGGTGGTCGAAGATCACCGTGCCCCGGTTGTGGTTCAGATGGTCTGGTACCGCGCAGGATCGGCCGATGAGGCCCCCGGCGTTTCCGGTGTGGCGCATTTTCTGGAACATCTGCTGTTCAAGGG
>DFBW01000304.1:12588-19426 GCA_002366775.1 Roseovarius sp. UBA3070
CTGGAACTGATGATGCGCATGGAAAGTGACCGGATGGTGAATCTCCAGCTGGGCGAAGGCGACATTGCCACAGAACGTGATGTGATCATCGAAGAACGTAACCAACGCACTGAGAACGATCCGTTTTCCCTGTTCCGCGAACAAAAGAACGCAGCCCAATATCTGAACCATCGCTATGGGGTGCCGGTTATTGGCTGGCGCCATGAGATGGAAGACCTCTCTCTGGAGGATGCGCTGAGCTATTACAGACAGTATTATGCGCCCAACAACGCCATTCTGGTGGTTGCCGGGGATGTCACCCCGGATGAGGTGCACGCTCTGGCCAAGCAATATTATGGTGTGATCCCGGCCAACCCTGATCTGAAACCACGCGACCGCCCGCAGGAACCACGCCAGATGGCCGAACGCCGCCTGATCTTCAAAGACGCGCGCGTATCGCAGAACTATGTCAGCCGCTCCTACACGGCGCCAGAGCGTGATACCGGTGCACAAGAAAAGGCCGCCGCCTTGACCATGCTGGCCCATGTTTTGGGTGACGGCTCAAATTCGGTTTTAACCGAAAAGCTGCAATTTGAGAGCAAAGTATCGGTCTGGGACGCCGCCTGGTATCGTGAACTGTCGCTGGATGATACGACATTCACCCTGATCGTGGCCCCTGCCGAAGGGGTCACTTTGCAAGAGGCCGAAGATGCCATGGACAAAGCCCTGGCTGAGTTCATGCAAGAAGGTGTCGACCCCGAACATCTGGACAGGATTCGCCTGCAAATCCGCGCCTCCAAAATCTATGAGCGTGACGATGTGGGCTCTATTGCCGATGAATATGGCCGCGCCATGACCCAAGGGTTGAGTGTGGCCGACGTAGAGGCCTGGCCCGACATCCTGCAAGCCGTCACCGCTGAGGACATCATGGCCGCCGCCACTGAGGTATTTAACCGCGACCATGCCGTCACCGGCTGGCTGACCACCCCGGAGGTGACCCAATGATTCGTTTCACCTTTCACCTTTTGGCCTTCGTATGTATCGCCGCCCTGCCCGCGCGCGCCGAGATCAACATTCAGGAGATCACCACCCCCGGTGGCATCGACGCCTGGCTGGTTGAGGAACACTCCATTCCCTTCGTCGCCCTTGAGCTGAAGTTTCGCGGCGGCACATCGCTGGATACGCCGGACAAACGTGGCGCCATCCACCTGATGACAGTGCTGCTGGAAGAAGGTGCCGGCGATCTGGACGCGCGGGCCTTTGCCAAAGCGCGCGATGGTTTGGCAACATCAATCGGATTTGGTGTAGGGCGGGATGATATTTCGGTCTCGGCCCGGTTTTTGACCGAAAACCGTGACCCCAGCATGGCACTGCTGCGCGATGCGTTGATATCCCCCCAATTCAATGACGAGGCACTGGCGCGCGTGCGCGCACAGGTGATTTCGGTCATGCAATCCAACCTCAAAGACCCCGAAGAACTGGTATCGCAACGTTACGACGTGCTGGTGTTTGGCGATCATCCTTATGCCTTTACCACCAATGGCACACCCAAAAGCGTGGCAGAGCTGACCCGCGATGATCTGATGATTGCACTTAAAAGCGCCATCACCCGCGACCGCGTTTATGTCAGTGCCGTGGGTGACATCACTGCCGATGAGCTGAGCACCCTGCTGGACACGCTGTTGGAAGGCCTGCCGCAAAGTGGGCCACCCCTGCCCGGAGAAGCCACGTTGAACCTGCCCGGTGGCGTGAAGATTGTTGACTTTGACACACCGCAATCCGTGGTGCGCTTTGCCCAGCCCGGAATTGACCGGGATGACCCGGATTTCTTTGCGGCTTATATGCTGAACCACATTTTGGGCGGCGGCGGATTTGAAAGCCGACTGATGACCGAAGTGCGTGAAAAGCGTGGGCTGACCTATGGCGTGTATTCCTATCTCAGCATTCCCGACAACGCCAACATCTGGGTCGGCGGGGTGGCATCCGCCAATGACCGCGTCGCCGAGGCAATTTCTGTGATCCGTGACGAATGGACCCGGATGCGCGACGATGGCGTGACCCAAACCGAGCTGGACGATGCCAAGACCTATCTGACTGGCGCCTACCCGCTGCGGTTTGATGGCAATGGGACGATCGCAGGTATTGTGGTGAACATGCAGGTTGACGATTTGCCGACGGATTACATTGTGACGCGAAACGACAAGATCAACGCCGTCACATTGGAGCATATCAACCGCGTGGCGCGTGAACGGCTGACCCCTGACAAGCTGACCTTTGTTGTGGTTGGCCGTCCTGAAGGGCTGGAAAACACCATTGAATAATTTCTGACGGCCGGATCACAAGTCGCCGAACGCCCCTAATCTGCACAAAAACTGCTGAACTGCTCCCATCACACTGCACCTCGCCCACCTACACCTGAGGTTGGGACGATAAAAACAGTGAAGGAGCAGTCAGATGAAAACGTTTCTTGTGCGCGGTGTACCCGCCTCGATCCAACAAGACGGCTGGTGGATGGATGGCCTGATCCACTGTCGTCCACCCAATCCCCCCGACACCCCTTCCAAAGCCAACCGGAACCGCATGGAGCGGCCTTTGTCGCTGGTGGCCCTGATCGCGCTTAGTGATGTGCTGTTGTGGGGCGTGGTGCCGGGGTTGTGCGATGATCAAAGCGGGCCGTATGCACCATACGCAGCAGACTGGCGCGAATGGGGCTTTCGTGACTGGCGGACATTGCGTAGCCTTGCGGCATTGAATGCTGAAATCCCCGAATGGGCAGCCCAGCCCAGCACACAAGGAGAGCAGACATCGCCGACATATTGATCATCGACGATGACCCGCAAATCCGCGATGTGCTGCGTATCGCGCTAAAGCAGGCAGGCCATACGGTGGCCGAAGCAGGCGACGGGGCCGAAGGGCTGGCCAAGGCCCGTGGCGGACGGGCTGATCTGATCGTGCTGGACATCGGCCTGCCTGAAATGGACGGGCTGGAACTGTGCCGCCGATTGCGCGCCGATCATGACACGCCGGTGCTGTTTCTGACCGCGCGCGACGAAGAGATCGACCGCGTTCTGGGGTTCGAACTGGGGGGCGATGATTATGTCACCAAGCCCTTTTCCCCGCGCGAGCTGATGGCCCGCATCCGCGCCATATTGAAACGCAGTGAAGGGCCTGCGCCAACGGGCCCTGACAAGCCCCTTTTGCGCGGCGCGCTGAGCCTTGATTCAACCCGGCATCTGTGCCGGTTCGGCGAGGCGCAGATCGCCCTCACCAGCCGTGAAATGGGATTGCTGGAGCACCTTATGCGCCACCCTGATCATGTGGCCACCAAGGCGCAGCTGACAGATGCGGTTTACGGCACCTCCATTCATGTGTCTGAGCGCACGCTGGACAGCCACCTGCGCAATCTGCGCTCAAAACTGGCTGAGGTCGGTTGTGACGGGGCGATTGAAACCGTGCACGGTGTTGGTATTCGGATGGGCCCATGCAGCCCCGCATAAAGCAAAAATGGCGCCCGCCTTTGGCCTTGGTCATTGGCGGCACATTGGCGGCCATTTTGGCGCTGCCAATGGTGGGCATCGGCTATTTCAAACTGGCCGGGTTTATCCTTGGCTGGGGCGAAACCACGCTGATGATCTTCGTCATTGCACTGGTGTCTACTTTGATCCTTGGGTTCTTGTTGTGGCGGCTGGTGTTGCGGCCTGTCTATGCGCTGACGGCCCATGCCAATGCGGTCAAGGAAGGGCGCACTGACGCGCCACTGCCACCGCATTTTGGCACGCCTGAAATCACAGCATTGGGTCAAGCCATGCTGGAGATGGAAACCACTCTGCAAGACCGCGAGGCAGGCCTTCGCGCCTATACCAACCATGTGACTCATGAGTTGAAATCGCCATTGACCAGCCTGATTGGGGCCGCGGAACTTTTGGAAGATGCACATGAGGCCGACCGCGATCAGCTGATTGCCACAATCCGCCAATCCTCGCGCCGGTTACAGGAACAGCTGGATGCGCTGCGCCGCCTTGCTGTGGCGCGTGAACCCGTGGGGCGTGGCCCATCCAGGGTTTCGGACGTGATCGGGGATGTCGCACCACTGGAAGGCCTAGCCATGCATCTGACCGGCGATGGAGCCGTGCCGATTGATGCACAAGCATTGATTGCGATTCTGGGACATCTGGCAGGCAATGCCGCTGCTCACGGCGCGGACACGCTGACCATAGAGGCCACGGGCACTCAGATGGTGGTGCAAGACAACGGTCCCGGCATTGCGGCGGGCAACCGGGACCGGGTGTTTGATCCGTTTTTCACCACACGCCGCAGCGCGGGTGGCACCGGCATGGGATTGGCGATTGTGCGCAGCATGCTACAGGCGGTGGGCGGCAAGATCACGCTTGAACCCTCTGACCAAGGTGCGCGGTTTCACATCGGGTTTTGAAACGTCTGGCGGCACCGCAACGTCAGCAAACCACCTTGCCCAATGCCGCCAACCCATCGGCCAGAACATCGTTCGCCGCCGCCAGCTCAATTGGCACGCCCTGCCCTTGCAGAGCCGCCCCATAGGCCGCCGCCATAGGGCCCTCACCGATGACAACCACCTGCTGACCCAGCCAATAGGCGCGGGTGGCGGCCAGTTCAGCACCGATCAGATGGCCCAGCGCACAAGCACCATCCCCGCCAACTTCGGCGGCGCGCAATTGCGTGGCCAGCCGCTCAGGGCGGCTCAGGCTATCGGCGATGGCGTGTTCATCCGGCGTGGCATCTGCCATGTTCAGCGCCGCAAACAACCTCTGTGTCAGGCTGCTTTGGCAACTGACCACCTCACCGGCGCTGATATGCAGCCAATGGGTGACATCGCCGTGCAACGCACAGACAATACCATCCCAATCGGGGTGCTGCTCCAGATATCCGGCAATCCACAGGCGCACCCAACCGCTGATGATATCCGCCGGTTGCACCTGGCTGAGCGCGGGCAGAACCTGCCCCGCCCCCGGCAACACAGCACAAGGCACAGATGATGCATCACCTTCGCCGATACGCATGATCAAGGCGTCAGGCAGGTTGAGCGCGGTTAAAACCTCTTGCGCATCTGCGCCCGAGGCCTGAGTGAGCCCCCCGCCCTCGCTCAGCGCATAGCCGACATACCCCGACGGCCAGCGCCCTAGGGCGATCCAATCGCTCATCCGCGCGCGGAGAGCTGCTGCAAAAGCCCGGACATATCATAGCCCGCCTCAGATGTAGCTTGCAGAATATCCGCATCCGGCAAAGTGCCATGCTGGGTCATGGACCACAGCATCGTACAGCGCGTACCCGTGCGACAATACGCCAACAAGGGTTGCGGCATCTCATTCAGGGCCGCACCAAACTGATCCAGGTCATCCTGACTGGCCCCACCACCAGAGATCGGCACCCAACGCACCTGCACCCCGGCCGCAGCCGCTGCGTCTGCAATGCTGGCGAATTCGGGCTGATCGGCATCTTCACCATCAGGGCGGTTGCACATGACTGATTTGAACCCCGCTGCGGCTATCTCGGCCATGTCTTGGGGCAATATTTGCGGGGATACCGCATAATTTGGCGTAATCTGGCGCAGGTCCATGTTGGAAATCCTTTTAAAACTGATTGGCACATATGAGCCAATCCCTAGGGCAAGATCAATGGTGTCACTAATGTTGACATTCCCGCCCCCGTTGCCAAACGTAAGCGCAATCAACAGGGCGAGGGCGACATGAGCGGGCGTTGGGAATTCTGGATCGACCGGGGCGGCACATTTACTGATATTGTGGCGCTTGACCCAAAGGATAATGTGCACACGCACAAGCTGCTGTCAGAAAATCCAGAACGCTATACTGACGCCGCGGTGCAGGGCATCCGTGATCTGATGGGCGTGAAGGGCGCGTTTCCCGACGCCTCGATCAAGGCCGTGAAGATGGGCACCACCGTCGCCACCAACGCCCTGCTGGAGCGCAAGGGCGAGCGGGTGCTGTTGATGATCACCAAAGGATTCCGGGATTTACTGCAAATCGGCTATCAAACCCGGCCGCGCCTGTTTGACCTTGAAATCAAGCGACCCGATCTTTTGTACGAAACCGTGGGCGAAATGGATGAACGGCTGGACGGCGATGGTGCGGTGCTGACAGCGCTGGATATCAACGCCGCGCGCACCACGCTGCAAGATGCATATGATGCCGGCATCCGCGCCGTGGCGATTGCGGGGCTTCATGCCTATCTCAACCCGGTTCACGAGGGCCAAGTGGCGAAACTAGCCCATGAGATTGGATATACGCAAGTGTCCACCTCTGCCGAGGTTTCACGGCTGGCCAAGCTGGTGGGGCGCGGTGATACCACTGTGGTGGATGCCTATCTATCGCCCATCCTGCGGCGCTATGTGGATCAGGTGGCAGGGGCTTTAGATCTGGGCCGGGCCTGCGAGGCATTGCTGTTCATGCAATCCTCTGGCGGGTTGACCGATGCACAATTGTTTCAGGGCAAAGATGCCATCCTGTCCGGCCCGGCGGGTGGCATCGTTGGTATGGTTAAAACCGGCGAAGCCGCAGGCCACAACCGTCTGATCGGCTTTGACATGGGGGGCACCTCCACCGACGTCAGCCACTATGCCGGGGATTACGAGCGCAGCTTTGAAACCGAAGTGGCGGGCGTGCGGATGCGCGCACCGATGATGGATATTCACACGGTTGCCGCCGGGGGTGGCAGCATCTGCAAGTTTGAGGATGGCCGCTTTCAGGTTGGGCCCGAAAGTGCCGGCGCTGATCCCGGCCCTGCATGTTATCGACGCGGCGGGCCGCTGAGCGTCACCGATTGCAACGTCATGCTGGGCAAGTTGAACCCGGATCACTTTCCGCCG
>DFBW01000229.1:0-5006 GCA_002366775.1 Roseovarius sp. UBA3070
CGCCTGAGCGGCCTGAAATGCCCGCCGGGTGTTATCAGCCACGATACCAACGCCGCCAGTGACCGGCACGATGTCATTGACACCACACATTTTGCGCGCCTCGGTGGCATCAAAGCCGTTGATCGGCCCGGTTTGGGCGGGGTTCATCAACACGGTGGCATGCACCATTCCATCTATGTCAGCATCAATTCCATAGCGCTGCGTGCCGGTGGACTTTGCCACGATATCAATCCGTTGCATGGGTTTGCCGATAATGCGCCACTGCTCGGGTGTGCGCAAAAGAACATCTGTGACAGGCTCAATCCGCGCAGCCGCAACAGCCAGATTCGCATAGGCCATTTTGCTGCCATCGGGCAGGATCACATGGCCCGCCTCGGTTGTGGTATCTGCCGCCTCGACCCCGGCCATTTCGGCCGCCGCCAGTTTCAGCGTTTCGCGCGCCGAGGCACCGGCCGCGCGCAGTTTGTCAAACCCATCGGGCACTGTGCTGGACCCACCAGTGACCTGTATCCCCATCACTTTCATGGCCGAGCCAAGCGCGACCTCGGCCGTGCTGCGCATCATGCCTTGGGCCGGCACCAGAAATTCCGCCGCTTCAGCGGCCAGGGCCGTGTTCCAATAGATCGGGCTGGGCGGGCCGGGATCAACCCGGATATCGGCCAGTTCCACATCCAGTTCTTCGGCCAGCAATGCCGCCTGAACATGATAGGCGCCCTGCCCCTTGTCAGCACGCGGGGTGATCAGGGTGACACCATCCGCATCAATGCGCACATAAGGCGTCAAAGCGGCTTCGCCCTCGCCCAGACCCTCCAGCAATGGGTTGTCATGCGGTTTGCGCACCACATAGGCGCCAAACACAACACCCCCGGCAACAAGCGCCGAACCGATCAGAAACGAGCGTCGGGCAATGGTTTTTACACGTCCCATCTCAGCTTTCCTCCAGCAATTGGGCTGCCGTTTTGATGGCCGCACGAATGCGTGGATAGGTGCCACACCGACAAAGATTACCGTTCATTGCCTCGTCTATTTCGTCGTCCGTGGGGGCGGGCGTGCTCTCCAGAAGGGCCGCGGCCTGCATGATCTGGCCTGACTGACAATACCCGCATTGCGCCACCTGATGGGTGATCCAGGCGCGTTGCACCGCATGCAGGCTGTCGGGCTGCCCCAATCCCTCGATCGTGGTGATCGCGGCACCTTCGGCATCGGCGGCGGCAACCTGACAAGACCGCACGGCCTCGCCATCCATATGCACAGTGCAGGCCCCACATTGGGCGATACCGCAGCCATATTTCGGGCCTTTGATGTTGAGTTCATCCCTGAGAACCCACAGCAATGGCATATCTGGTTCAACATCCGCCTCTAGCGGGGTGCCGTTAACTGTCAGTTTCATGGCGGCGTGTCTCCTGCGACTAAAAGGCGGTAGCGTTGGGTGTATCACACTACTGGCCACGATTTTGGCCCACATGCAAGGGTGTCACCCAACGTCAGTGCGCTCCCCAGTTATGCGGTTGCAATCCTCACCCGCCGCCCCTAGGTTCCGACCTACCTCGGGGTGCATGGCGCAAGTCATGCTGAGATGCACAAGTAGCGGACCCGTTGAACCTGAACCGGCTAACACCGGCGGAGGGAAGGTACTGGACATCTCATCCACCCTTGCCCATCTGCCGCAAAGGAGTGATGACATGAAACATCTCATTTTTGCTGCGGGAATTTTTGGCGCGACAACGGCGATTGCCGATGTGCCTGAATTGACCGTTTACACCTACGACAGCTTTGTATCCGACTGGGGCCCCGGCCCACAGGTGAAGGAGGCCTTTGAGGCCACTTGTGGCTGCACCCTGAAACTGGTGGGCATTGAAGACGGTGCCGCCCTGCTGGCGCGCGTGCGGCTGGAGGGCACAAACACCGATGCTGATGTGGTGTTGGGATTGGATACCAACCTGATCACCGTCGCCAAAGGCACGGGCCTGTTTGCGCCCCATGCCATTGTGGCTGACTACACCCTGCCAATTGACTGGGCCGATGATACATTTGTGCCCTATGACTGGGGGTATTTTGCCTTTGTGCACAACGCTGACACCCCAGCGCCGACCAATTTCAAGGCGCTTGCAGACAGTGACACCAAGATCGTCATTCAGGATCCGCGCTCGTCCACACCCGGTCTGGGCCTGCTGATGTGGGTCAAAGCCGCCTATGGCGACGAGGCCCCGATGATCTGGGAGGGGCTGTCTGACAACATAATCACCGTGACAAAGGGCTGGTCCGAGGCTTACGGCCTGTTCCTGGAGGGCGAGGCTGACATGGTGCTGAGCTATACCACCTCGCCTGCCTATCACCTGATCGCCGAGGAAGATGCCTCAAAAGCCGCCGCCGCCTTCGATGAAGGTCACTATATGCAGGTGGAGGTGGCCGCAAAGCTGGCCAGCACCGATCAACCCGATCTGGCAGATCAGTTTTTGGCCTTCATGGTTTCGGATGCCTTCCAAACGATCATTCCCACAACCAACTGGATGTACCCGGCAGTGACCCCGGCCTCGGGCCTGCCAGATGGGTTTGATACGCTCATCACACCTGAAAAATCGCTGCTTTTGTCAGCGGATGAGGCCTCGGCCCTGCGCGATAAGGCGCTGGATGAATGGCTGAACGCGCTCAGCCGTTAAGCGCCACACCGGGACGCGCCGCTGCCTTTGTGGTGGCGGCGGTGATCCTTGGTACGTTGCTGGCCGTGGCCTGGCGGGCCGAAGCCGGGCGGGGGCTTGGCCCCTCCGATTGGGCAGCCTTGCGGTTTACCCTGGTTCAGGCCAGCCTGTCTGCCGTGCTGAGCGTGGCCCTTGGCATTCCGGTTGCCCGTGCATTGGCGCGTCGGCGTTTTCCCGGCCGCAGGGCTTTGATTGCCCTGCTTGGGGCACCTTTCATCCTGCCGGTGATCGTCGCCATTCTGGGCCTGCTGCAAATCTTTGGCCGCTCGGGCTGGCTTAGCCATCTGACGGTCTCACTTGGCCTGCCTCCGGTGCAGATCTACGGGCTGCATGGCGTGGTTCTGGCGCATGTGTTTTTCAATCTGCCGCTGGCCACCCGGTTGATCCTTCAGGCCTGGCAAGAAGTGCCCGCCGAACAATTTCGCCTTGCTGCACAGCTGAACCTTGGCCCGCTGGCGATGATCCGACTGATTGAATGGCCGGTCCTGAGGCGCAGCTGCCCCGGTGCATTGGCCGTGGTTTTTGCCATTTGCCTGACAAGTTTTGCTGTGGCGCTCACCTTGGGCGGCGGCCCGCGTGCCACCACATTGGAACTGGCCATCTATCAGGCGTTCCGATTTGATTTTGATCTTGGTCGCGCGGCGATGCTGTCGGGCATACAGCTGCTGCTGACCGGATGCACCGCCTTGCTGGCCTTGCGTTTGTCACGCGGTGATGGGTTTGCCTCGGGGTTGGACCGGGCGCTGCAACGTTGGGATGGCAAAAGCACCCTTGCCAAGGGCCTGGACACATTTTGGATTAGCCTGGCCGCCCTGTTTCTGCTGTTGCCTTTGCTGGCGATTGTTCTGGCCGGTGTTGGTGGTTTGACCACGCTGCCCTCCAGCGTAGCGAGCGCGGCATTGGTGTCTGTGGCCACGGCCCTTGGCAGCACGGTGATCCTTTTGCTGCTGGCCTTGCCCATGGCCGCTGCTGTTGCATTGGGGCGTGGTGGCCTGATTGAGCTGTGCGGAATTCTTGGCCTTGCGGCATCACCTTTGGTCATCGGCACGGGGTTGTTCATTCTGATCCGCCCGGTGGCTGATCCTTTCATGCTGGCGCTGCCTGTCACCGCTTTGGTCAATGCCGTCATGGCGCTGCCCTTCGCCCTGCGCATCCTTGTGCCGCAAGCCCGCTCGGTGGTGGCGCGCTACAGCCGTTTGGCCCTGTCCCTTGATATGAGCCACCGCAGCTTTGCAACTATGGTTCTGCTGCCCCGGATGCGCGCACAGATTGGTTTTGCGGCTGGTCTGGCTGCCGCTTTATCAATGGGGGATCTGGGTGTGATCGCCCTCTTTGCCGATGCCGAGATGGCCACCTTGCCACTGCAAATCTATCGTCTGATGGGGGCCTACCGGATGCAGGACGCGAACGCCGCCGCCCTTTTGCTACTCATCTTGTCCATGGCCGCCTTCTGGCTGCTGGATCGAGGAGGACGCCGCCATGCTGAACTTTGAAGCCTGCACCATCACCAATGGCGACTTCACTTTGCACGCCAATCTGAGCATCCCGCGGGGCGCCCGTGTGGCGGTGATCGGCCCATCGGGGTCTGGTAAATCCACGTTGCTTGAGGCGATCGCGGGTTTCCGGGGTGTCACCTCGGGGCGCATCACCTGGCAGGGGCGTGATATGACTGCGCTCCCCCCTGGCAAACGGCCTGTGGCCATGCTGTTTCAGGACGGCAATTTGTTTGCCCATCTGAGTGCGGCGCAAAATGTTGGCCTTGGCCTGCGCCCGACGTCGCGCCTGACCCCTGATGAGCAGGAACAGGTCAGTGCCGCGCTCACGCGGGTCGGTCTTGAAGGCATGGGCACACGAAAGCCCGCCCAACTGAGCGGTGGACAACAAAGCCGCGTGGCCTTGGCGCGCGCATTGGTACAACGCCGCGATCTGCTGTTGCTGGATGAGCCGTTTGCCGCACTTGGCCCGGCGCTCAAGGCGGAAATGCTCGACCTGGTTGCGGAGTTAGTGCAAGAAACAGGCGCGACCCTACTGATGGTCAGCCACGACCCCAACGACGCCCGCCGCATAGCAGATCAGGCCGTACTGGTGGCAGACAACCAAGCACATGATCCGGTGCCCACATTGGAATTGCTGGACAATCCACCCGCAGCGTTGAGGCAATATCTGGGGTGATGCCTTTGGACAGGGCAATTTGGGTCCACCGCAAAATGCCCCCTGGCATCACTGAAAATCAAAGACCAACTGCTGCGAAGTATTCAGCATCCTGACTTTTCGCCCCATTGAGGCTTCTGCTTTCAGAACAACTTC
>DFBW01000229.1:5110-9077 GCA_002366775.1 Roseovarius sp. UBA3070
GAAACCAACGCACGCAATTTTCCGGGCTTGAACTTTGACCGGGATGAAATGCGCGAAGGTGTTTCTTTTGCCCATTCACATCGTGCCAAAGTTTTGGTGGCCTTTGCGTCATGGCCGAAGGCCGTTGTTTGCTGTCGTCTTATGCAACGGGGCTTTCCCTAATATGAACGGGGTATGTTCCCCAGCCAGCCATGTGGACGACCGCGAAGATCACGGGGGGCTTGATGCGTTGAGGGCCGACTGGCCTCTGCCTGATGGCGGCGGGCAAAATCGTCGCCCTGGCATGGCGTGCGTCGCGTGGCGCGCATCGTGTTTGCCTGCCGACCGAACTGCCGATGACATCGGTTGAAACCCTTGCCGTAGCCGGGGCAAAACTAGACGTCGCCATCGAGGTCTGGGGCCATGGCCGGTTGCCGTTGGCCATATCTGGCCGGTGCCATCACGCTCGTCTGCATGGCCGGACCAAGGACATTTGCAGCGTTATGTAGTCTTTACCGGCAGGTATTGGATGGTCAAGTTGACAGCGCTCAGACCGCCGGTGCGATAGGTCGCATTGACAGCAACATCCGCTTGTCCGATGGCTTCTTGACGGGCGATCGTGGCGTGGATTGGTCCGGGACGGCACCCATGAGCTAATTCGCAACAGGAACAGCAATGAAAATCGCATATGTCACCTCGCAGGAACGCGGCAAAATAGATCATCTGCTTTCGGCCGTTGCTGAACAACTGCAAGCAAACGGCAGATCTCTTGTCGGCATCGTCAGAGTTCCGGCATATGAAAGCCAATTTGCGAATGGCTGTGACATGAAGGTTCGTGTCCTGCCTGTCGGCCCCGAGATCAAGATTACGCAGAACCTGGGCGAGGGATCGGATGCTTGCCGTCTCGATCCTGGTGCAATTGCAACAGCGGTTTCGAACGTAGACTCCAACCCAAACAACAACGCCGATCTGTTCATCCTTAATAAATTCGGCCCTGAAGAGGCATCTGGACGGGGATTTGTTTTCGCCATTGGTAAGGCGTTAGAACATGGAATTCCTGTGCTTGTGGGTGTTGGCCCCGCCAACCAAGCGGCTTTTGATACTTTCGCAGGCGGGCTTGCTGAAACGCTTCCGGATGAATTGGATGCAATTCTACAATGGTGCGCCACCACAATAGACAGCAAATCGAAGCGAACGACCGCGTGAGCGAGCAGCAAGAGTGACCCCCATGGTGTCAAAGCAACAAGACACCTCATCCGATCGTGCCCGCGCCTGGAGCGGGCCGACCATTTTGACATATGGGTACAGGCCCTTTTTCCTGATGGCGGGCGCTTGGGCTGTTCTGGCCATGGTGATCTGGATCACAATGCTGGCAGGGTGGATGCCAGTGTTGACCCGCTTCGATCCTATCTCTTGGCATGCCCATGAAATGCTGTTTGGGTTTCTGGGTGCAGTTTTGGCAGGCTTTCTGTTGACCGCTGTCCCAAACTGGACCGGGCGACTTCCCATTATCGGGTGGCCCCTGGCCGGGCTTGTTGCGCTTTGGGTATTGGGGCGGATCGCCGTTGCTCTCTCGGGCTTGCTTTCCCCTGTTCTGATTGGTGGGTTGGATCTGCTGTTTCCCACGTTTCTGGCCGCCCTGATTGGGCGTGAAATCATTGCTGGACAGAACAAACGCAATCTGCCGCTTTTGGCATTGCTTGTTTTATTCATCATTTCCAACGGGTTATTCCATGCCAGCGCGGCACAAGGCAATTATGCGGCCAGCGGCGTTGGGTTTAGGATGGGCCTGGCGACTGCGGTGATGTTTGTGACCCTGATCGGCGGGCGGGTTATTCCGAGTTTTTCCCGGAATTGGCTGGTAAAACGAGATGTGAGCGATCTGCCCGCACCGTTTGGACTGGTTGATCGTGTTGCGCTGTTTTTGACGCTGGCTGCTCTGATTGGCTGGGTGGCGTTACCGCATTACACAGGTACCGCGATCCTGTGCGCGTTTGCTGGTTTGGCCAATCTGATCCGACTAAGCCGCTGGTCGATACTCAGGGTTTGGTCCGAGCCGCTTTTGTGGATTTTACATGTCGGATTTTTCTTCGTACCTCTTGGTTTTCTGGCGATTGCAGTTTCGGTGTGGGACATTGGCATTAGCCCGCCAATCGGTGCCCAACACATCTGGATGGCGGGGGCGGTCGGGGTGATGCCGCTTGCCATGATGACCCGTGCAAGCCTTGGCCACTCCGGGCGCCCCTTAACGGCAGGGCGTGGCGTGAGCGCAACCTACATTCTGGTCCTTGCCTCGGTGGCGCTGCGTTTTATCGCGGCCTTTGGCGCGTCCCCCTACTGGCTGGTGTATGGATCAGCACTGTGCTGGATCGCTGGATTCTTTGGTTTTTGTGTCCTGTATTGGCCCATTCTAACCAAACCACGCAGCTAATTCTGACCCCGATCATCCAGCCCCCTTCGCAGAGGGGTGCGACATAGTTTTGTAGGGCTCCCACTCTGTTATTTCGGGGTAGAACTGTTTGCGCCACGCACGAACGCGCGGGTTGAATGCACGACGCCACAAAGGCGGAATCATCGCCACTGCCGCTGTCGCGATCTGATCTGGCCGATCTGATCGGTGTTCAGTCAGAAACCACGTCCCGGTTGTTCAAGCGGCTAAAAATTGAAGGGGAGTTTGTCATTTCGGGGTGTGATATCCAGATGCCCATTCCCTTCCCGATCCAGCAGGTCGTAAACCAAAGTCCCGAGAGTACTCAACGCAATTGTGATCCGGATTCCACGAAGGCGTGTCGCGGTTTGATGCCCCTCCTTTGATCGCATTTACTGCACCAAAGGAGACGTATTTGGCGGATTGAAACAGGCGGGAGCATTCAACGCAGGTGCGCTAAATAATGCGCCTGACCAATTGCTATGAATACATGAAATTACGATTCAAACGTGAGGCGATGCCTTTTTCAAAGGCCATGTTGGCTGACCCTATTCAGCACAACCAATTGCCGCCGCATCACCCACATTTGGAATAGCCGCAGCTGGCGCATGTCATGCAGCCTTCAACCATGCGCATATCGTATTGCCCACATGACGGACACGCCGGCCCTTTGGGCGTTTCGAGGTTCACCACCTGCGCTTGCGGGTCAGATTTGAGGCCCATGCCCTCACCATCAAGGAAACCGATGGCCACCAGATGTTGCTCCAACACACCGCCAATGGCCGCTAGAATAGAGGGGATATATTTGCCATTCATCCAGGCCCCACCGCGCGGGTCGAACACGGCCTTGAGCTCCTCAACCACAAAAGACACGTCACCGCCACGGCGGAACACAGCAGATATCATCCGGGTAAGCGCCACAGTCCAGGCGAAATGCTCCATGTTTTTGGAGTTGATAAACACCTCAAACGGCCTGCGATGGCCGTTCAGAACAATGTCATTTACAGTCACATAAATCGCATGATTGCTGTCGGGCCATTTCAATTTGTAAGTGGCGCCTTCCAGTTCATTAGGGCGATCCAGAGGCTCGGACATATACACAACCTCGCCGCCTTCAACAGGCACAACGGCTGTGTTTTCGCCGGGGGCATTATCGGTTGTTTCACTGACGCTAAGTACCGATCCCGTCACATCATTGGGCCGATAGGTGGTGCAGCCTTTGCAGCCGGTATCCCAGGCCTCCATATAGACGTGCTTGAACGCCTCAAACGATATGTCAGCCGGGCAGTTGATGGTCTTTGAGATCGAACTGTCCACCCATTTCTGTGCCGCTGCCTGCATCTTCACATGCTCCAGCGGGGCCAGTGTCTGAGCGTTCACAAAATGATCTGGCAGGTCCACATCACCGAACTTCTCGCGCCATTTTTGGACGGCATAATCCACCACTTCTTCCTCGGTGCGGCTGCCATCGCGTTGCAGCACCTTGCGGGTGTAGGAATAGGCGAACACCGGTTCAATGCCGCTGCTGACATTGCCGGCATAAAGGCTGATCGTGCCGGT
>DFBW01000056.1 GCA_002366775.1 Roseovarius sp. UBA3070
TGGCTGGCATCATCCAGCACAATATCGGGGGTCGGTGTGATCTCTGATACCGCACGGGCGATCTCGGCCCGGTCATCCATATCACAACGGTGAAAGGTAAACCGGTCATGTTTGAACCAGGAAAAATCCGACACATCCAAGCCATGAATTTGCGCCTTGGGGAAATACTCCAGCCACATGCGGATCGACGGGCAATCACTGGTTTCGCGGTCTTTGTCAATTCCGTGCTCAGGCCCGCCAATCAACAGGCCCATCTCAAGAAAGGTGATCTCTTGCTGCCGGTAGGGGTGAAAGAGCATGTGATACAACTCTGTATACCGATGCTTGGTTGATCCCTTGTCTGATCCAAAGCGATCCGCCAGATCGGTCAGGTTTTCTGCTGTGCTGCTCATCATGTTCATCCTTTTTCGTCTCCTTCAGCGGCCGGCGTTTCCTTTACAGGAATTGGCGCCGCGCGCGGGTCGATCTTGTGCTTCTTCAACAGGTGGTCCACCAATCCGCCCTCATCGGGCAGGCCTTCGGGCCGACTGGCCAGAAAATGGCGCATACGGCGGCCATAAAGATGGATCGAGAGAGTGTTATCCGTCAGCCATTCTTCAGCTTTGGCCCGACGGCGGCTATTGACCATGTGTCGGCGATTCTGAAATGGCACCGGATAAAGCACCTCGCGTGGGAAGGCGTATTTGTTTTCACCGGATTTGTGCAGATAGGCCGTCACGGCGTGCGGCCCCCAAACACCCCAAGGTAAGTCGCTGACATGCGTTGGGATGCCTGCGGCCTGCGCCGCCAAAAGTTTGGCCTTAGCACCGTCACTATACCAAAACGGAATGCCATACTCGTCACCGGACATTTCCAGCAACCCTGCCAACGCTTCGCTGTCCTTAGGCAAGCCCAAAACACCACCGTTGATATGGTGATCACTTTCCCAACCAAAGAAATGGCCGGTCGGAGTAGTGAAAGGGCGCATGCAATAGGCATCGGTGTCAGCCCAGATCGTATGATCCAACTGATTCAACATGTGATACCGGAATACATCTGAAAAAAGCGCCATGCTGCCGGTGCGGCTATGAGCGATGAAGTTGTCTTTGTCCAGAATGTCACGGCCATGCACTATCGCTGCACCTTCAGGCACGTTCTCCACCGGGCCATAATGATACAACGTTACATCATGTCCATTATCAAGAAAGCTCTGAACACAGAGTTGCTCGACATAACTCAGCGGGCCTTCGACCCACAGCATGGCGATATGATGTAAACTGCTCATCCTCAATCTGCTCCTCATTGGCCACACTTCTTTGGCGTGGATCCGTTTATCTGTATCGTTGCGCGAACAGTACGGTGAAGCAGATCATCGTGCAATATTTCAAAATAGCTTGTTCCGGAATTGTGGCGCTTCTAAACTGGCAAGAAGAGAATAAATACAGGCAAGATCATAATGCACGAGCAATCGCCCGCCCCTTTGTCATTCTGTGTTTTACCGTCTCGCTTACCAGGGCGCGAGCTTCCCGAGTGGATCGACCATGATGACCAGGAAGCACGCGATTTTTTTGACAATAATACCCTGTTCTACGATGTCTTTCGTGCCTCGAAACCCGGCTCGGTCTTTGCTGTGGGCCCCGCATTACAGCGCCCGTTTCGCACATTCATCAAACAAGCGAATTTCCGGTTGGACGGCGCCCCTGCCCAAGTGACGGAGGTCAGTCAGTCGCGGCGGTCCTGCACGCTGGAGTTCACATCCTCCGTGGCCGCGCCCTCAATACTCGAAGTTGAGCACCCCTCGATAAGTTTCACTCAGGCCATCGTGCCCTCAATGATTGACAAATATGCAGGCACCCGCGCGCTCTTTACGCTGAGCCATAATAATGAACTGGATTGGATCCGGGATTGGGCCCGTTTACATGTTGATATGCAGGGCGTTGAATCGATCGTTCTGTTTGACAATGCATCCACCAAATACGGTGTTCGGGATTTGTTGGGTGTTTTGGGCTCAGTGCCTGGGCTCAAAGCCTTCGACGTGGTATCTGTGCCGTTCCAATACGGCCCCACAGGCAGCACACGCGAACAGATCAGCTCTCGCTTTCTGCAATTCGGTGTTTTCGAAATCGCGCGGCGCCGCTTCTTACAACAGGCCAAGGGTGTTTTGAATCTCGACATTGATGAGCTGGCATTCAGCCCCCCAAACCTGACCGTTTTCGATCAGCTGGGAATGCAGAAGGAAGGCTTTCTCACCTTACCTGGCGAATGGCGTTATCCCAAACGTGGCGCAGCGTTGCGCCATGCCTCGCATGTGATGCGCGCCGAGCCAGAAACCGAAACCATGTATCCCAAATGGTGCCTAGACCCCCAGGGGCCGCAAAAAGATAAGATCTGGCGTACCCATGGCCTCAAAGGCCTTCCCGAGCAGATCAGTGAAAACTTCGGATTTCTCCATTGCAGGATGATATCGAACCACTGGCATTATGACCGGGCCGAGTTCGCTGCCCGCGATCTGGTCACCGATCCATTGGCACAGCGCGTGTTGGGCGACGAAGCCGCCTGATCGCTCAGCGGTTTGAAGACAGCATGGTCACATCCAGTTTGCTGCGAATATCATCCACATCTCGCTCGTACATACGGGTCAGGTGTTCACGTTCGCTGGCCGTCCAGGGATCATAACCGGGATATTCGGGACCGCGTGGAAACTTGTCCTGAATCTCAACTCGATGTTCCAATGCCTCGCCGCTTCCCAACCGCTCCATCTCGGCCAGAAGTTCCCGGATCGCCCGATGCGAGGCCGACGGCCGCCCACGCGAGCGTTTCGGGGTGGCCAAAGACTCAACATCAATGTCGGGGCCACATAAATTGCCGATAATCTGCGGGCTTAAGTCACGAAAATCCTCATGTCGCCACAAGATCAGCTTGGCATCGCCAAAGGCCTGTTGAACCAGTTCAATGAATTTGAACCAGTTTGGCATTTTGGACAAAACCGCGCGCTTCATAGCGTTTTCCATCAACGCGCCATCGCCCTTGGCCGATCGCAAATACTCAACATAAGCCGACGCAAAGAAATCAGCATAGTTTCGAATGGCCAAATGCACCTCACGGGTTGGGTAATAAATGTTGTCGGCAAAGATCGGGATCAGGGTATGGCCTTTGCCATAAAGCCTGCCTTTGAGAACGCAATGCGCACAATGCCCCGGCATATTTTCGTCCGACAGAACAATCCGTTCGCCCGGCTTGGCCTTTATCTTCTTGAAGAAGTTTTTTGACTTCTGCTTTAGCTCTTTGTCCGAGTACTTGCGCCGATAATCCAAGCCCAGTTTTTCATAGCCGTTCAACTGGCAGGGATAGGTGAATTCCTTGCGCGTGTCGCGGTGATGCAGGTAATGCACCCCGCTTTTGCGCAGCTTGCCTGAATTGCGTTGCAGGATCGACTGGACATAGCTGGTCGCAGTTTTATGCACGCCACCATGGACCACGACATAAGGATCTGGCTTTGCCATCGTGGATCAGCTCTTTTCCAGTTCCGGGGCCTTGTTGATTTCGGTGATCTGATCCCGAAATTCAGGCCACCCATCCCGCGTCAGCAACTCTTTGATCTTACCACGATGCCAGGTGCATGCCTCCTGGTGCAGGCGCGCCAGCTCAGGGTCTGCCAACAGCCGGGCCATTTCTTTGCGCAACTCAGGCAGGCGGGCATGGATCGTGGCATCCTGTTCTGAGTTGAAATTCATGTTGGCCCAATAGGTCACACCTTGGTCATCATTCACATGATTGGTGCGGCCTCGGTCACGTTTCACCAAAAAGCTTTCGACAGACCTGACTGCATAGTGATGCAGGCGTGCGTGATCATGGGTGAACCCTTCAAAGGTTTTCCAGCCTGAATCAATATAGATACTGGGCATCGGGTGCCCGCCCGCATCAACCCATTTCACATCGCCCTTATCCACATGGAAAGCCGGGCGGTGGATACGCAGCTTGAAGAACTTCTCGGTGTTGCGCACCAGCGTTTTCATACCGCGCGCACGGTAGTTGGGGTATTCCTCTTCGCCAAGGCAGCGATCAAACCGTTCGGTGATAAGATCCTCGGTATAGTCAATGTGACCGCTATTGCCAAAAAGCTTCCAGCACAGCGAAATGGCATCCGCATCACCCACCGCAGCAAAAAGATCATCCAGCCGACCCTTGCCAACACGGATGTTCAAAAACTCATCGCAATCCGCACAAATCAGCCAGTCGGCATTCTTGTAAAGCGGCTCTTTCTTGGCGGCTTTCAGTGCTGAGCGTTGCGGGCTGCCACCTTTGCGGAATTGGTTGTCACGGTGCTGTGCCAGACCCATCTGTTGCAAACGCTCTGCAATGGCATCGGTGCCGTCATCACAATTGTTGGTGTAAATCAGAAAATCCGTAAACCCGATCACCCGGTTAAACGCGACCCATTCCAACATAAACGGGCCTTCGTTTTTCATCGTGGTGACGATAAGACGGCTTCCCATATCCTCGGGCTTGATCTCGGCTGGGGCCTTGCCGCCAGCGTTATTGGGCCTGACAATTCGGCAATTATGCTCTGGCTTTTCCTTTGCCGGGCTTACCGGTTTTGCCGCTTCACCTTGGGCAGCTTCAACAACCGTACTGGCAATCTCAGTCGGGGTCGCGGCCTCATTGGCCTGCACAGCGGTCTGGGCCGCGCTTGCATCCCCCGGCACACCACGCACCACTTCGCCTGACTTGATCTTTTTGCGCAGGCGGGCGCGGAAAGTCTTGCTGAATTTATCAGCCAGCTCTGTGCGGCCCTTTTCCGAAAAGTACCCGGCGACAGATCCGCGATACCACGGCAAGTTACGTCGCTTGCGGTACATCTGATAAAAGTTCTGCTCGGTCAGCTCGTCGAAAATGCAATGTTGCATCACCGGTTTCAGCGCATCAATCTTGCGCAGAAACACGGCTGTTTTATGTGCCGAGAACCAGCAGTTAAACGTCCGGATATTATCACCGCTGAAGCGATCAATATGTTGCTGATCGAGCGCGTGATAGGGGTCGTAGAAAATGTTCACCCGCCCCAGTTTATCGGTCAGCGTGGACGCATCCGACAACGGCAATGTCCAGTCTTGTCGGCGGCCGTTTTCATAGCGCGTTTCCCATGGCACCAGATCACTGTTCAGCGTGCTTTGCGGGTTGATCGACACCACATGTGCACCCGGCACCAGTGAGCCAAAGGCGATAGCGGCATAGCCCCCCATCGACACGCCGGCAAAAGTCACCCGTTCGTAATTGTCAAAGAAACCATCTGACACCAGTTGCTCGAACCGCTTGATCAGATCCGCATCACGGTACCAATCGCTGACATGGGCCAACACGCCCAGATGCGACAGGCCGTTATCCTGCGCAAATTTGAACGCCCAAGGCTCGCGCTCAGGTGAAATGTCATTGACGTTTGACAGGTTATCAAATGTGACCAACAGGCGCGTCGACGGGCGCTTGATGAACATCAAGGAATGCCTAAGGCTTTTCTCCAGAAATCCCAGCCCCTCGCCACCCGGGCGCAGTTCTTCCAACCAGCGCGGTACGACCGGGCCATTTTCGGGGGGTATGCCCTGCTCTGCCATCACTCAAACTTTTGACTTTGTTAATGAAACACCGGTTTGCGGCGAAGGAACCTGCCTGTTTTCCTCATCCCCAATATACGCGGCGGATGAAGAATTTCGCAACAGCTGTATCAAAACACAAAGATTGTTTATGAATATAGAACAATCATGCAACGTTAATCGTTGCATCACCTCCAAATCGAGACGGCAATAAAGCAACCGCGCCCCACAGGCCGTAACCCACGGAGCGCGCATTATTTAGTGCACCACCGCATCCTCGGGTGGTTGTTGGCGGCCGGTGCCATCGCGATCATCAATGATCAGGCCTTCGGCCCCGGCACTTACCTGCACGGTGCTGCCATCCAGTATCTGCCCTGACAACAGCATTTCAGCCAGCGGATCCTGCAAGGCGCGTTGGATCACACGTTTCAGGGGACGTGCACCAAACACCGGGTCGTATCCTTCATCGGCCAACCAGGTTTTGGCATCCGCATCCAGATCCAGCGTGATCTTGCGCGACGCCAGACGTTTCACCAAACGTGCCATCTGGATATCCACGATCCCATCCATATCGCCCCGGCTGAGGCGGTCAAAGATGATAGTTTCATCCAGACGGTTCAGGAATTCGGGCCGGAAGTGCGCCCGCACCGCATCCATCACATCGCGCCGGGCGTCCTCAGCATCCGATCCTTCGGGCAATTGGCTCAGAGCCTGCGACCCGAGGTTCGACGTCAGGATAATCAGCGTTTGCTTGAAATCCACAGTGCGGCCCTGACCATCGGTCAGCACCCCATCATCCAGAACCTGCAACAACACGTTGAACACATCCGGGTGCGCCTTTTCGACCTCATCAAACAGGATCACCTGATAGGGCCTGCGCCGCACCGCTTCGGTCAGAACGCCACCTTCGTCATAACCGACATACCCCGGAGGCGCGCCGATCAGACGGGCCACGCTGTGTTTCTCCATGAACTCCGACATATCAACGCGCACCATGGCGTTGTCATCGTCAAACAGAAACTCGGCCACCGCTTTGGTCAGCTCAGTCTTACCCACGCCAGTTGGCCCAAGGAAAAGAAACGAGCCAAGTGGGCGGTTCTCATCATTCAAACCGGCCCGCGCACGACGCACCGCATTGGCCACCGCCTTGACCGCTGAATTCTGGCCGATCACCCGGTTGTGCAGGTTTTCTTCCATACCCAACAGCTTTTCACGGTCACCTTCCAACATCTTGGCCGTCGGAATACCGGTCCAGCGTTCAACCACCTGCGCAATCTGCTCAGGGCGCACCGCCTCTTCGACCATCATGCCGTTTTCTTCGGCGG
The DNA here is from genome assembly GCA_002366775.1 of Roseovarius sp. UBA3070. Lineage (GTDB taxonomy): Bacteria > Pseudomonadota > Alphaproteobacteria > Rhodobacterales > Rhodobacteraceae > Roseovarius. The sequence goes on from DFBW01000056.1 coordinate 6,890, forward strand.
TTTCGGCCTCGGCCAACTGCTTTTCCAGTCCCGGAATGACGCCATAAGACAGCTCTCCGGCCTTGCCCAAATCGCCATCACGTTTGGCATGATCCAGTTCGATTCGCGCGCGGTCCAGCTGCTCCTTCAGGTCGCGGGCACCAGCCAGCTTATCCCTCTCGGATTGCCATTGCGCCGTCATCTCGCGCGAATGTTCCTGCAAATCCGACAGCTCTTTTTCCAGCTTTTCCAAACGGTCTTTGGACGCGGCATCATCTTCTTTCTTCAATGCCTCCGCCTCGATCTGCTTTTGCAGGATTTCGCGGTCCAGCGCATCCAGTTCCTCGGGCTTGCTGTCCACTTCCATGCGCAAACGGCTGGCGGCCTCGTCCATCAGGTCAATCGCCTTATCGGGCAAGAACCGATCCGTGATATAACGATGGCTCAGCGTTGCTGCGGTTACCAAGGCACTATCCGAAATCCGCACACCGTGGTGCAGCTCGTATTTTTCCTTGATGCCGCGCAGAATGCTGATGGTATCCTCCACCGTCGGCTCTTCAACCACAATCGGTTGGAACCGTCGTGCCAAAGCTGCGTCTTTTTCAACGTGTTTGCGGTATTCATCCAGCGTGGTGGCACCAATACAGTGCAGCTCACCGCGCGCCAGCGCTGGTTTGATCAGGTTGGCGGCATCCATTGCGCCATCCCCTTTGCCGGCCCCGACAAGCGTGTGCATTTCATCAATAAACAGGATGATTTCACCAGCCGCATCTGTGACCTCGTTCAGAACCGCTTTTAGGCGTTCCTCAAACTCACCACGGTATTTGGCGCCGGCAATCAGCGAACCCATATCCAAAGACAACAGGCGTTTGTTTTGCAGGCTTTCGGGCACGTCACCATTGATAATGCGAAGGGCCAGACCCTCGGCAATCGCGGTTTTACCCACGCCCGGTTCACCAATCAGAACAGGGTTGTTCTTGGTCCGGCGGCTCAGCACCTGCATGGCACGACGAATTTCATCGTCACGGCCAATGATGGGGTCAATCTTGCCTTCCTCAGCCGCCTTGGTGAGGTCCTGCGCATATTTTTCAAGCGCCTCATAGGTGTCTTCGGCGCTGGCACTATCGGCCTTGCGCCCTTTGCGGATGTCATTGATGGCCGCATTCAGGTTCTGCGCGTTCACGCCGCCCTGATCCAGCGCATCTTTGGCCGGGCTTTTGACCACGGCCAAGGCGGTCAGTATCCGCTCAACCGGTACAAAGCTGTCACCGGCCTTCTTGGCCAGTTTCGCCGCCTCATCGAGCACCTTGCCGGTTTGGCTGTCCATATAGGTTTGGCCGGTGTCGCCCGTAACCTTGGGGATTTTCCCCATGGCCAGATCAACACCCTGCACCACGCGTGCGGGATCACCGCCCGCGCGTTTGATCAGGTTGCTTGCCATCCCCTGATCATCGTCCATCAATGCTTTTAGCATGTGTTCGGGGGCCAGTTTCTGGTGGCTTTCCCGCATGGCGATCGTCTGCGCGGCTTGAACAAAGCCACGAGACCGCTCAGTGAACGTATTCAGGTCCATCCCAACTCTCCTTTTTATAAGCGATACCCTGTCGCCGCACCCTGAGTAGGCATGCTGCATATGGCAACCTTAAGTCTCAAATGGTCACATAACTGTGATATTCAAGGGATTTAAGCCGCTTTCTCTGCCCATTTTGATCCATTTTCCGCCGATACCGGGCTTTTTATCGTTTCTACTGTTGAAAACCACGCGAATGGCACATTTATCCACATAGTTATCCACAGGCCCCTGGAACAAGGCCGAACGAGAGGATCAAGACCATGCGTATCAACATGCTTCAGCTGACCGATATTCACTATAACGCCGAGTTTGAGTGTTTTGAGACCAAAGTAACCATCCAAGAGGGCAACGAAATCTTCGTTTACCCGGTTCACATCAATGCGCCGATGACCGCCGAATTTGCCGTCATTGCCCGCGGGTTGACCGAAAAAGCCCGCCAGGCACACCGCGCGCCGGTCAAGGGTATGCATTTGCATTTCCCGGCTGTCACCTTTGACAATGCGCTGGACCCCCGCCCCCGGCACGCCGCCTAAACCATTCCCCCCGCAACCCATGGGGGGGGAGACCGGACAGTTTCATGCCACCCAGCCTACTGGCGGCCTGATACATACCGAGGTTCTTGCGCAGATCGGGCCGCGGGGCTAGACAGCCCTCAACCCCAATGCCGGAGCCCCAAATGCCACCTGATGACCGCCTGATCGTTGCCCTTGATGTCCCCAACGCGCTGGAGGGGCTGCAACTGGCGGAACGTCTGGGTGATGCTGTTTCCTTTTACAAAATCGGCCTTGGCATGCTCACCGGTGGTGGCTTGGCGCTGGCCAATGAACTGAAACAAGACCTGGGCAAGCGCATCTTTCTGGACATGAAGCTGTTTGACATCGGCGCCACAGTCGAGGCCGCAGTGCGCGGATTGGTGCAGTTTGATCTGGATTTTCTGACCGTACATGGTGATCCGCATGTTGTGACTGCGGCCAAGGAAGGCGCTGCCAACTCTGGCACCAAGATCCTTGCTGTCAGCATTCTGACGTCACTTGATCGTTCTGATCTGGACAAATCCCTGATAAAACCCGGCGATATAAAGGACATCGTTCTGGAACGTGTCACGCGTGCTTTTGAAGCGGGCGCCGATGGCGTGATCGCCTCGCCGCAAGAAGCCGCTTTGATCCGCGCATTACCGGGCGCAGAAGGGCGATTGATTGTCACCCCGGGTGTGCGCCCAACAGGGGCCGCACTGGGCGATCAGAAACGCGTGGCAACCCCTGCGCAGGCCATCGCAGACGGGGCTGATCATATCGTGGTTGGGCGGCCAATCTGGGCGCAAAAAGATCCACGCGCGGCCGTTGATGCCATATTGGCTGAGCTGAGCGCCTGACGCTTATCGACTGGGCGGCGGCTCGCCCAGGCACTCCAGATAATCCCGCACACGCAGACGAAAATGCGGAACGGCCTCATCGCTGCCCACATAGTTTTGTGGGTCCATTAGCATCCAACCCTGCCCTTCATCACCAAATATCACATCGGTTTCAGCCCCAGCGGGCAAATGCGCGGCAAAGAACCAGGCCGGCGTTGGGTCTTCGGGGTAGAATTGTTTCCAGATCAATTGATCCGCACGCAGCGCCAAACCAACCTCCTCGCGGGTTTCACGCAATGCGCAGGCCTCAGGAGTTTCATCACCTTCACGCCCGCCGCCGGGCAGATCAAGATATCCGGGCCAAACCAGGCTAGGTTTGACATCACGACGGATCACCAACAGCCTGCCATCAATGAACAAAGCCAACTTGGCGCCTGCAAACTCTCTGTTTTCCATGCTGTTCATCAGCTATGCTTTCCATCACCAACCAAGGTTTCTATCACCCAACGTCTGCTCAGATAACGCAGGTCAACCGCTTACCCATGCCGTCATTGTGCCGTGAATGTCTCTGTCAGTTTTCTCATGCTCCACGATGCCCTTCGTGCCGCAGCCCACGCGTGTTGGCGCATGATGAATTATTTGACCTCTCTATCGCTCATATGGATTGCGATGCATTTTATGCAAGTGTTGAGAAGCGTGATCACCCTGAATTGGCCGATAAACCGGTGATCATCGGCGGGGGTCGGCGCGGGGT
>DFBW01000034.1:0-782 GCA_002366775.1 Roseovarius sp. UBA3070
ATCTGTGGGTGACAACGAAAGCGCACCAAAGCTTCTGCGTGGCACCGGCGGCGATCAGACCCATCTTTTGGTGGTGCTGACAGCCGAACGTGGCCTGTGTGGCGGCTTTAACGGGAACATCGCCAAGATGGCCCGCGCCGAAGCACAACGCCTGCTGGCCGCTGGCAAGACGGTCAAGATCGTCACTGTTGGTAAAAAGGGCCGCGATGCGATCAAACGCGACCTGGGGGATTACTTTATTCACCATGTGGATATGACCGAGGTGAAGAACGTAGGTTACGCCGATGCGCAAGGCGTAGCGGCGGGCATTCTCGACCGTTTTGAAGCGGGTGAGTATGACGTGGCCAAGATCTTCTTTTCGAAGTTCCAAAACGTTGTGACGCAAATCCCGACCATGCAGCAGATCGTGCCGTTTGACGTGCCTGTTGTTGAAGGTGGCAGCGATGATGCTGACAGCTTTTATGACTATGAGCCGGACGAAGCCGCCATTCTGGCACAGCTTCTGCCGCGCGCCGTGGCCACAGCGATTTTTGCAGGATTGCTGGAAAACGGTGCATCCGAACAGGGTTCCCGGATGTCGGCTATGGATAACGCGACACGCAACGCAGGCGAGATGATCGACAAGCTGACAATTGAGTATAACCGCTCGCGTCAGGCTGTGATCACCAACGAGCTTATTGAAATCATTTCGGGCGCTGAGGCGCTCTAACCGAACCGGAGAAACGAAACATGGCAAATGCAAAAGGCAAAGTCACTCAGGTGATCGGCGCCGTGGTGGACGT
>DFBW01000034.1:834-1274 GCA_002366775.1 Roseovarius sp. UBA3070
TCACAGCACCTTGGTGAAAAGACTGTTCGCTGTATCGCAATGGACGCCACTGAAGGCCTCGTTCGTGGTCAGGAAGTGACTGACACAGGTGGTCCCATCATGGTGCCCGTGGGCAACGTAACACTGGGCCGTATCCTGAACGTCATCGGCGAGCCTGTGGATGAAGGCGAGCCGCTGAAAGCCAGCGAGAAACGCGCCATTCACCAACCTGCGCCGCTGTTCAAAGACCAGGCGACTGAATCGGAAGTTCTGGAAACAGGCATCAAAGTTGTTGATCTGCTGGCCCCCTACGCGAAGGGTGGTAAAATTGGCCTCTTCGGTGGTGCCGGTGTTGGCAAAACTGTTTTGATCATGGAACTGATCAACAACATCGCCAAAGTGCACTCGGGCTTCTCGGTTTTCGCCGGTGTGGGCGAGCGGACTCGTGAAGGTAACGATCT